>NZ_JAUBTS010000044.1:0-61215 GCF_036705105.1 Microcoleus sp. B9-D4 | reverse complement strand
AAAACATCGACTGGTCAGTTAATTAATTCTGATATCAACGCTTCGTACAACATCCTCAGAAAAGCAATCCCAAATGCCTTCAGCTTTCTTGATAGGGAGCTGCGTAGTTGGGCCAATGCGGGTTAATCCGCTCAAAGTAAAAGTGAAGGGGGAGGGACTTGAAGCCTCCCATGCCTATAAATGACTATACTTTTACCAGCTATGTACACAAAAGACCAGATGGGCGGTAAAAGTCGGTGGGCGCTCATGCAAGAATCGACGATCGCATTGGCGAATAAATGCGAAGAACTTGATCCTGATGGCATAACAGTTTATGTGTTTTCCGGTCGCTTCAAGCGATATGACAACGTAACATCAGCTAAAGTCGTGCAAATTTTCCAAGAAAACGAACCTTCGGGGACTACGAATTTAGCTGCTGTTCTGCAAGACGCCCTGAACAGTTATTTTCAGCGCAAAGCATCCGGTAAGACCAAGCAAAATGGGGAAACAATATTAGTGGTGACGGACGGGGAACCCGACGATCGCAAAGAAGTGATGAAAACCATTATAGAGGCTTCCCGGAAGCTCGATCGAGATGAAGAGTTGGCGATTTCTTTCATTCAAGTAGGGGATGCGCCGGAAGCTACTAAGTTTCTCAAGATATTGGATGACGAACTGCAAAGCGCCGGGGCTAAATTCGATATCGTTGATACTGTCACGATGGATGATATTGAAGGAATGACCCTGACGGAGGTATTGCTGAATGCAATAACTGATTGAGGAGGCGGGCGAAGTTCACGCGATTATATTTGGGCCAGTTGGCCCAGCAGCATTTTTTAGGGGGGTTTAAGTTATGGAATCTATCGAACGCCTGTTAGGTGAACTTAAGGCAGAGTATCAAGCATCTCAAAAAAATGCTGAGTTGAAAAGTCAGACGCCGGTGCAAGCACAAGCGCCTGTGCCACAAGCAGCAGTGCCGTCAAATCCAACATTTAAAACATCAGATATAAATTTTTATGCTGGTTCTTTAGATAAGGATTTAGCTCAAATTAAGGCTGAGTACGAAGGGCAAAATCAAGCTCAGGAAGTGGCTTCACAGCAACCGCTTAAGGCTGAGCACGAAGCGCAAAATAAAGCTCAGGCAGTCGCTTCACAGCAACCGCAGCCAGCAGAAAAAGTCGCGGGGCAGTTGGAGGTACAAACGCACAGACAGAAAGTTAGGCAAGCTCAGGTTTGGCTGAAAAAGTTGGATAAGAATTCCGATGAGGGATATTGGTTCGATCAGTTTGCTTTTAAGTATTCTTCGAGGATAGATGCGGCGATCGACTATTTGCAAGCGGTGAATGAGTTTGATTGATTGAACTACACGGTATTCACAATTTGTAAGGCCGTTTTTTGGTTAATTGCCATCTCTATTTGTTGTAAGGACACGGCAGTGCTGTGTCTTTGCAAAGGGTAAAATAAACATCATATCATGTCTGATCGAGCGATTAAAAGGGCGGGTTTTTGAGATTGTCAATTATTGGCAGATATTTTTGGTGAACCCGCCCCTACCGTATTAGGGACCGGACATAATATCCTGTGTATCACGCGGGATTTAGGATACTGCACTGCCGTATCCCTACAAATTACCAGCAAATAAATATCATTTATAGGAACACAGCACAGTTATTTCCTCTGGCTGCCACAACCACGGGGAGGATTGATCCTATACTAATTTTTGGGACACAGATGTAGGATTTAACAAAAACAAAGCGGCTTTTTTGGCTGTATCTTCAGATAGCTTAATTTGTTTTAACTCAACAATACCTTCACTGATAAAAGTATCTCTCAAAGCAGCTTTTTCTCCGCTGTTAAAACTCGTTTCGTAAAACACTTCTCGAATTCCAGCCGCAATGACTAATTTCAAACAATATATGCAGGGTTCTAAAGTGACATAAATACTAGCCCCAGCAGTAGATATACCGTGTTTAGCAGCTTTGGCGATCGCATTTGCTTCCGCGTGAACCGCCCTTGAGGGCAAAGTTTTGCTGGCGTCGCAACTACTCAAACCAGGATAGCAGAAGCCTTGAGTAGTACAGTGTGCCGAACCAGACGGCGAACCGTTGTAACCCGTTGCTAAAACTTGCCTGTTTTTAGTTATCACTGCGCCTACAGGAAAAGCCAAACAAGTCGATCGAGTAGCGGCCAATTTTGCTAACATTAAGAAGTATTCGTCCCAACTCGGTCTTTCTTCTTCTAGATTCATTTTCTATCCTGAATGTATTGGTTGCTGGTTTTCAGACACTCGGCCGCCTTTTGCAATTCTATTCCCAAATAACCAATATGCTCGCCTTTGATAGCCGGGGAAGCCGCACAAATTTCTCGCACTAACTTGAGAGGGTTTGTTCCAGAATAACAGGTGACAACTTCGCCGCTGCCGGGAGTGGTTTGCGTGACAACTATTTGATTGTCGGCTACTTCAACTAAAAAATTGCCCGCTGCATCGAAAAAGTCTCTATCTTCGCAGATTTTAGCATATTGGGTTTGAATAAGTCGATCGGCATTTTCAAAGGTATCGTCATACAAGTGAGCCGATTGACTCAGCGTTACCAACGGGCCCATTGTCAAATTATAATCGGAACGCCTCGCAATTTCATCGCGAATATGCTGCTGCAAAGCCCGCAAACCCATTGCATTTGCCGGCCAAGCAGCAAACATATCGTTACTGCGGAGAGTTGCTGTTAGCGATATTTCCTCATCCACAACTCGCACCCAAATGTGATTTAAACAAGGACTGCCGCTGTGCTGGTGGTCGGAGGAACCGTCAGGTCTTCTGTTAATATTTCCGCCTGCATCCCACAGACTAATTACAGCACTTGCTGCGTCAATTTCCTTAATTAGTTTGGCAATAACTTCTTCGATTTGATCGCGTCCAAACCACGACCGCATCCGCTGTGCGTAGGTATATTTAATGCCTTCGTTATATGGGGCATCTTCGAGCATTTGCGGTTTGTACTGTTCGAGGAAATCACGGTCTATTGGTAAGTAATTCGGTTCAGGAAAATAGAACTCCGCAGGTTCATCTGTAATCACTGCCATTAAGTCGATTAATTCCTGCCATTGTCCGTCGTAACCAGTCGGCCGCAGGGTGCCGGTGGTCTTAATTCGGTGGATGATTTTTACCCAAGTTTCGGCGATAGTTTTGCCTTCGATTCTGTGTCCGTATTTCTGGCCGGGGAGTACAGTCGGGACGATTTCGACTAACGGAAAAGTTACGGGTTCTCCCCAAGGTTCCACAGATTCTTTTTCAGAAAAAGACTTGACAAAAGTCACTGTTTCTGATAAATTTCTGGCTTCTTTCCATTCTATTGAATGACGCAATATTTCTAAGGCTTCTGCTGCTATTTCAATATCAATGTAGCCAAATATTGAAGATTTAATTAACCAGCAATCTCTACCCGTATCGCTTTTTCCGGCTTCAAAGCCGTTGCGAAAAAAGTCGAGCAAGCACGCGGCAGCACCGGAGTTGCTGTCTTCTTTGGTAGCGTTGAGAATTACTAAAAAGCGGACGTGGGGATTGCACAGCAAGTTTCTAATTAAGAAGTTGATGCCGCGGGTGGGCGAGTACAGTTGTCCGATGACAGCAAATTCATTGGGTTGTAATTTTTTGCCGTTAGCGCAGCCCTTGGAAAGGATCGCACTTTTTACTGTCCAGCCACTGACAATGGCTGTTTGCCCCGTTCCGCAAATTAATTGATTTGGTTTGTATAGGGGTTTGTACTCAAATTTATTGACGAGATTTGTGGCTGTCATGGTTTACCGTTTTTTGCACCGCGTACTACTATATCAATACTGCAGAATATTTGATAATTTTGTTTTAACAAATTCCTCAAGCCAACAATTCACTGACGGCTACGCTAAAACCTGCAAGCACACTTTGAGTGTTCACAACTTCATCCGCATTAAACAACCGCCAGCGTTGCCCTGCATTCACAAATATTAATCTAGCTTCAGGAAATAGCAACCAAACTTCTAAACATCCCGATTCCAAATATTCCTGAGCTTTCGCAAATAAGTCTTCGGCACTGTCTTCGGGGGAAGCAACTTCCGCTATCAAAGGAAAACTTTGGGAAAATGCTGTAAAATTGCCCGATGGCGGCAGGAGTTCAGGAGTGATGTAAGCAACATCGGGACGGCGACCCTGTTTGTTAGTGCGGCAAAGTATTTCGGTAAGAACTTCTCCTCCCTGTCCGCTGGAGTCTTTATAATTTCCCCAGAAACGGGCTAATTTAGATTGAGCTAGACTGTGCTTGAATGTCATTCCTGTTTTCTCCACTAAGTTGCCGTCAACCCATTCCATTCTATCAGGAGGATTGACTAAAAACTCTTCGAGAGATATGACTTTTTCTGGCTGAGATTCTGGGTAAATTTCTGGTGTATTTTCTAATTTGGGATGTGATTCTGGCTCTGAGTTTTGACCTGCATTTTTGGGTATAATTATAGTAGCTGTCATGCTAGCAACCTCTCTTTAACGATTATAATTGTACAAGCGATCGCTCTCGATCGCATCTTTATGATCTTATGGAACTTGGTAGATTTTGTCTTTTCAACTTAGCCCGACAATTTATATATCATAGCAATTCAGAAAGGTGACTTTCATGATTCTCTCAAACCGTTTTTCTGAAGCCCTCACCTATGCCGCCGAATTGCACGCTACCCAAGTTCGCAAAGGTTCCGGCGTTCCCTACATTGCCCATTTGTTGGGCACTGCTAGTATAGCTTTAGAATATGGGGCAAATGAAGATGAGGCGATCGCAGCTTTGCTTCATGATGCGATCGAAGATCAAGGCGGCGCCACCACCCGCGAAGCCATCCGCCGCCGCTTTGGCGATACCGTCACAGCGATTGTAGACGGCTGTACCGACAGTGACGAGACGCCGAAACCCCCTTGGCGACAGCGAAAACAAGCTTATATCGATCGCATTTCTACAGCTTCTGCCTCAGTGAGATTAGTCTCGGCTGCTGATAAACTTTATAATGCTCGATCGATCCTGAAAGATTCCCGTCAATTGGGCGACTGTGTTTGGGAACGCTTCAAAGGTGGGAAAGAGGGTTCTCTCTGGTATTATCGTTCTTTAGTAGAAGCATTCCGCCAAGCTGAGTTAACGCCTATAGTGGAAGAATTAAATCGCACAGTTTTAGAATTGGAACAGTTTTCTGAAGGCTGAAGACTGAAGGTAAAAATCACTAATTATCAATTACCAATTACAGTCACAAAATGGCAAATGTTCGCTTAGAAAATATTACCCGACGCTACCAAAACGTCACCGCGATCGAAAACATCAGCTTCAAAATCCCGGACGGGGAATTTTGGGTATTAGTCGGGCCATCCGGCTGCGGGAAATCGACAATTATGCGGACAATTGCAGGTTTAGAAACCGCAACTTCCGGCAATCTTTACATCGGAGATAATTTAGTTAACAACATTCCGGCGAGACAGCGGGATGTAGCAATGGTATTTCAAAATTACGCACTTTATCCGCACATGACTGTCGGCGAAAACCTGGCTTTTGGATTGCGGATGCGGAATGTTGACCCGACTAAAATTCAAGAACGAGTCGAAACAGTCGCCCGATCGCTCTCGATCGACCACCTCCTCAAGCGTAAGCCCAAACAGCTATCAGGCGGACAGCAGCAGCGGGTAGCACTGGGAAGGGCGATCGCCCGCGAACCGAAAGTATTTCTTTTAGATGAACCGCTTTCTAACCTCGATGCTCAACTGCGAGACGACACTAGAGCAGAACTCAAACAACTGCATCAACGGCTGGGAATTACCACAATTTACGTCACTCACGACCAAGTGGAAGCGATGACTTTAGCTGATAAGATTGTAGTCTTAAATGGGGGAAAAATTCAACAAATTGGAGACCCACAAAGCATTTATGCCAAACCAGCTAACCGCATGGTTGCAACATTTTTAGGCAATCCCGCCATGAACATTTTGCCTGTAATATATAGTAACGAATCCTTTCAAGTAGGAAATCAATCTTTAGTCTGTCCGCCCTCGATTCAGAAAAAATTGCAGGCGAGAGAAGGACAAGGATTTGATTTGGGCATCCGTCCAGAAAATATAGAAATGTTTACCCCACAAACGGTAGAAGATGATGATTTGAAAACCGATGTTTGGGCTTTAGAAAAAGTCCCTCTCGATGTAGAGGTAAAAGTAGTGGAACCTCTGGGGCGAGAAACTTTAATTCGGGCTAGTTTGCCTTTGGTGAGCGCTGACACTACTGTACAGTTACAAATACCTGCGAGTGTTCGCTTGCGATCGGGCGATCGGCTGAAGGTACAGCTTGACTTCGATCGACTATTTATCTTTGACCCCTCCACCGGTGAGGCGCTCTATCCTTAACGGGATTGAACAGGACTTACGCACGGGTAATCAGCCACCGGGTTTTTTTAGTCCCAGTGCCTAAGTCCTGTTCAATCTAAAATCTAAAATCTAACATCTAAAATAGACTGAGCCTTCCAGTGGGAAAGTCTCGATTCGTAGTTACAAAAATTTACACTTGACATTTATGAATTTACCAAGTAATGATACGATTAGTATTGGCACAACGACAAAACGTCCCCCCAAAAGCTGATATTTCCTGACTACGGGCGATCGCGACCCACAACGCCAGTATCTTCCCGCTAAGAAGCGGCTTTACGCCCCGACTTGGGAGCAAGTAGCGAACCAAAAACTCAGAAAAACGTTCTAGCGGCATTTTTAGATGAATCCCGACAACCTGCCTCAAATGCTGCAAACAGGATTTCACCTAACTTTAGGTGCAACTTCCTTTTTAATTGAGACATTGCAAGATCCTCTGAAGCGAGAAGAAAATCTGGACAAACTGAAGTCAGATTTTGGTCAGCTAGCCGATGAGCTGCTGGAAAAAGGAGAAATGACTGAGCGAGAAGCCCGGAATTTTGTAGATACTATTTTCTCTCAACCGGGCGATCGGGAGAATGCAGACAGTGAATCTGTCTCGCCCAAGCAATCAGATGCAGCGACTGATGCTCCTCCCGAGTCGGTTGTACAGCCTAACGTACAGCTAGAGATTCAAGAATTAACTGCACACATGGCAGCGCTGAGGGCCGAGTTGGAAAATTTGCGCGCCGAAAATTCCCAGTATTAAAGAATTAAGAGTCTTTAACACAGCCGGAGTTTACTTGGAAAATTACTTGCAAAATTACTTGCAAACTTATTTAAGAGAACCAAACTTTAGTCATTGTCCCATTTTTCAGAACCGATCAGGTCGGCGATGCGATCGCGCAGCAAGAAGTCGCATTTTTCTAACTCGCACTCTACACAGGCCCATTCCCGGGGTGGGATGAATTGGCACAGGGTATAGATGGGCTGTTGGCGGCTCAGCACGCCCTCATGCACGAGGTGACGCGCTTCATCTTGGATCACATCTAAAGAGTATTGGATTTGGTTAAGAGTGGAGTGAATCATAATGCGCCCTCAATGTTTTACTAAAAAAATTTATGGCCCTGGTAATAATATAGTCCAAACTTACGAATATGGAAGTTAAATTTTGTCCGTATACAGCTATACAATTCACTGCCGTAAATAAAAATAAATTATACGAATTATCAGTAAGTGATGGGATCTGTCTTAGGATGTGGAGAAGCAGCACATTTGCCCCACAAGCAGGGTGATCTGCTGGAAAGCTCAATTCAGAACTTAGGAACCCGCGTCCAATTCCCGGTTTCTGGATACTTCGCCACCAAAGGCAGAATTTGTCGCGAGAAACCGGGTTGATGAATTTAACTCCTAACGCAGCAAGCAGCAAAGGAAAGATTCAGAAGTGGGGCAACTCAAGCATTACCAGTTCCGTCAATGCCGAATAGCACTTCTATAACTAGAGATTGCGCTGCCGGCATCTGCCCATAACAAAATACATAAGGAATACTCGGAGGCAAGTGTGGCAAAAATTGCTCTAAAACGTAGGGACTGCCGTAAATTAACACAGCTTGCAGTTCTCCCGTTTTTAATAATTTCTTAAACCAATCTTGAGCTGCTTGGGTCAAACCAGCACTGCCTCGGAAGCAATTGCCGCGAATGAAAATTTGCAGCAGTGTCGGAGAAAAATGCTCTGCACCTGTATTATCAGCGATCGCCCCTGTGCGATCGTCAATCAGTTGCAATTCGTAACCAAACTGTTCAGGAATGGCGATCGCCGGAGTGTGGTTGCCCAAAAACTCACACCCCAAAACATCATCTACAACAATCAAATTCCGTAAAAGCTGGTTTTCTGCGGGTTTTGCAACCTGCAAAGGTAGATTTCCCCCAAATTTCAAAGAATCTCGCAAAATATCGGCAGCAGTTGCCCTTGCCTGTGGGTTGGCCAGCAAACTTAAGTCGATCGACTCCAGGGATTGTAAATTCTTGCTCCCCCCCTTAGCAAGGGGGGGTTGGGGGGGGTCAGAAATCGATTCTAGATTCTTGCTCCCCCCCTTAGCAAGGGGGGGTTGGGGGGGGTCAGAAATCGGCAAACCCACCTTTATTTTCGCTTTCCAAATTCGCTTGACAGATTCCTTGATTTGTGATAATGAAATCCGCCCTTGAGTGACCGCTTCGCACACAGCGAGAATCGCCCCTTCCGGGTCAAGCGGCATCAGCAAAACATCAGCACCAGCCTCAGCCGCCAAAACAGCAGCTTCATTAGCGCCGTACTTATTGGCGATCGCACCCATCACCAAAGCATCCGTCACAATCAAACCTTCAAATCCCAACTCTTCTCGCAGCTTCCCGATCAAAATTTTGCGAGAAACAGTAGCAGGACACTCGGCATCCCAAGCCGGAATCAGCAAGTGAGCACTCATCACAGCATCTACCCCAGCAGCGATCGCCTCGACAAAAGGAGGCAACTCAACCTGGGCTAATCTCGCGGGCGAATGTGGCAAAACCGGCAATTCCAAGTGAGAATCAACCGCCGTGTCCCCGTGGCCGGGAAAATGCTTAGCTGTAGTCAAAACCGGGTGCTCACCTGCGCCGCGAATAAAACCAGCGGCTAATTTCCCGACAATTTCCGGTGTCTCGCCAAAAGCGCGGACATTAATCACAGGATTGTCGGGATTGTTGTTAACATCAACCACTGGTGCGAGAATCCAATTTAGACCGATCGCCCTCGCTTCGATCGCAGTCACAGCGCCCATTTGTTCAGCATATCGATCGGCTTTACCTGCATCGTGCCGCGCCACTTCAGCAATTGCCATCGGCGGCCCGAACCAAGTCGCCCCCGCAAACCGCTGGCCGACACCTTCCTCAATATCAGCCGCCAGTAGTAACGGAAACTTGGCCCAAGACTGCAATTGGTGCGATCGAAGTGCCAACTCCGCAGCACTTCCCCCGACCAAAATCACCCCACCGACGCCCAAATTTTCCAGATAATAGCGGAGTTTGCTGGCAGTTGGTTCCCATTCCCGATAGCGAATTTGGTGGTCGAACAAGCAGCCAGAAGCGCGCACCACGAACATCTGGGCCACCAGTTCTGGTAAGGAAAGATTGTCAATCATTCGATTTTAGATTTTAGATTTTAGATTTTAGATTTTAGATTTTAGATTTTAGATTTGGGAATCGGGAATCGGGAATCGGGAATCGGGAATTGGGAATCGGCCAAACAGGGAATTGGGAATTTTCCCTATCTCCTTCTCTTCCCCTCTTCCTTCTTCCCTCTTCCTTCTTCCTTCTCGCTTCAATCGGGACTTTCATCCTCAGCGAATTCTTCATCGGGATCTAAAATATCCGGTTTGCGATCGGCAGAAAGCTGATTCAGCAGTATCAACATTTTATCGCCCCGTTCCAAAGAACGGTCTTCCAGAAAAATCACTTCCGGCGTCCGGCGCAGTTGCAATCGTTGGCCCAACTGACTGCGGACGTAGCTAGTAGCAGATTTCAAACCCTCCATAGTCTCGGCCTTCGCCTCATCAGTACCGTAGATGCTGACAAAAATTTTTGTATGCTGAAGGTCTCCCGAAACAATTACATCGGTAACGCTAACCATACCGGCACCTACCCGATCGTCCTTGATTCCATTCAGCAACATCAGGCTGACTTCCCGTTTAACCATTGAAGCTACACGCTCAATGCGACGACTTGTAGCCATAGCACCTACTCCTCTACTTTCCTAATCAGCCGTTTTTATCCCGATCCATAATTGTAGCGCGATCGGTATCGGGTGTTATGTGCGATCGGGGGAAAAAATGAGAATCAGCACGACACGGATGCACACGAATACACGGAGGATAGTCAAGTTAGCCAATTGTGCAAACAGTCAGATGACTCAAGTCATCCGTGTATCCGTGTTCATCCGTGTTATGCTCTACTTTTTCCCGGCGAGGGGACTGAAACAAAGTAGACCAAGTTTAACTACACTATACATTTTAAAACATCTAATATGAATATTCCTAAGTCAATTGTTCGCATTTTTCTAATTCTCCCCAACGGTCAGATTGTGGCACAACTGCGAGATAATATTGTAGGTATTGCAAGTCAAGGGATGCTTTCTACTTTTGGTGGTGGCGTGGACGTTGGAGAAAGTCCAAAGCAGGCAGCGGTGCGAGAACTGGAGGAAGAAACTTGCCTCGAAACCAATTACACAATAGAATTTATCACAACTTTTCTACACCAAAAAACCCAAAATAATCAAAAAGTTATACAGGAAAATCACTTGTTTTTGGCTAGGATTAGGAATTGTGAGCAAATAGAAATCAAAGAAGGTGTGGGTTTTGTAGTTTTGAGAAAAGATGTAGATTTTGGGAAAGTCAACGCAGGCGAGGGTACTCAAATGGCTTGGAAATTCTTGCAGGAATATTTAAAATAAAAAGTCATACACAATATTTTTCCTGTGCTGGGACTGAAACATGGAGCAACCCTGCGTTATTATTAGAGCTAGAAGCCATTATTCACAGAGCAACTGAGCCGCCCTACAACGTTCAAATCCCACCGAAAAACTAGACTCATACAATCAACAACTCTGGAACAACTATCTGCTGCTGATGCCGAAGCCATCATAAAATACCTTCCAGAACGAATTCGTGCCGCCCTCATCGCCCGTGCTGCGGAAATTGAATATCCGATCGAAATTGTTGTGTCCATGGCAATTGCTAATTTCCTCGATAGCGAAGCACTTGGTTTTGCCGATTGCAAACCGGGGCGAGGCAACTAAAGAATCAAAACTTGAAATCAGAGAGTTATGAATCAAACAATCGCCACGCAACACCTGTCTCCAGAAGCTATTCATCAGTTGGTCGATTATTTGCCTGACTATATAAAAGCTGCCCTCTTGTCCAAGTCCGCTGAACTTGAATGTTCTCTCGAAGCCGCGATGGCTACGCCCCGGCTTACGCCTACTTCATGGCAATCTCCAGCTTTTTAGACGAAGAATCCTTTAGCTTTGAGGATTGTTTGTTGGCTAAACGCATGAAAGATACTGTCTGAAATTTCATCGCTCTCGATCGCACTCCCAGTTACGATTAGATTATGCCGCCAAAAGGAATAAAGCTCATGGAAAAAGAATTTACAATCGGTCAAAAAGTCCGAGTTGTGGCGATGCCACCTTACGTCAAAACTGCCGAACCGATGCCAATGCTGCGGCCTGCGAATTTAATTGCGATCGGCGCTGAAGGCGTTGTGATCGATCGGCGTCCCGGCAATTATTGGGGAATTCGCTTTGAAAAAGGTGCTTTTCTGTTAGACAGTCAGTACATTGAAGCAGCAGAAACAATTGTAGAAGGTAATGGGTAATGGGTAATGGGGAATGGGGAATTGAGATCACAACTTAACATCTCCCTTTTCCTTGTTCCCTCAACATCCCTCCCTTAAATCCGTTAAATCCCATTGCTTGCTCGTTGCCGAACTTCCTTCTTCAACAAGCCAGCTTCGCCTCAAAAGCCAAAGAATTAACAGGAAACTCCCCCAAAACTTCCTCTAAAATCGGAGATGTGAAGTTACAAGGTTGAGGCTTGCCCAAATGATAACCTTGAGCGTAATCTACTCCAAGTTCATTGAGTTTATCCATAATTGTTTGATTTTCAACATACTCGGCAATAGTTTTAATTCCCATGACGTGAGCAATTTTGGTAATAGCTTCCACCATTGCGATATCAATAGGATTGTCGGCAATATTCTTAATAAAATTGCCGTCAATTTTGAGATAATCAACCGGCAAGCTTTTCAGGTAAGCAAAGGAAGACATCCCGCTGCCGAAGTCGTCCAAGGCAAACTGGCAGCCTAGTTCTTTGAGTTGCCAAATCAAGCTGGCTGCCTTGCTGAGATTACCGATCGCCACGGTTTCGGTAATTTCAAAACAAATTATTTGGGGCGGTATTTGATGGATAGAAAACTGTTCCTGAATAAACTCGATAAACTTTTCTTCGTTGAGGCTGTCCCCAGAAAGGTTGATTGAATAAAGGTTGGGATATTTGCCAAATAAGGATTGCGGATTAGACAAAAGAGAGCAAGCAGGGAAGGTAACTATTTTATCGCTGCCTACAGCAGGGTCTTGGACGAATAAATTGGCCGTGAAAATTTTAGATAAATTGCTAAATAACGTGCGAATTACCCAGCGGTCGATCGCGTGCATCAAGTTGTAGCGTTCTGCAGCGGGAATAAACGCCATCGGCGACACCAACTCACCAGTTTCCAACTGGAGGCGCAGGAGGATTTCGCAGTGGGTTCCGGTGGTTGGAGAGTTGAGCAAAGGTACGATCGGCTGAGAGTACAAGCAAAAGCGATTCTCTTCTAAAGCTTGATGAATTTGCACCACCCACTCGGTTTCGCCGTGCTGTTTGATTAATTCTTGATCGCCGGCTTGATAAACCTGTACCCGGTTGCGACCTTTATTTTTAGCAGCGTAGCAGGCCATATCGGCCGCGCTCAAAATCGCAGATGTCGAGACTGTTTTGGGATTGATTGCTACCAAACCGATACTGACGCCGATCGAAAAAGTTTTGTCCTGCCACGCAAAGCGGAAGCCCTGAATGCTTCGCAGCAGCGTTTCAGCAATATTCAATCCTCGTTCGACGGGACGATTGTACAGGAGTACGGCAAATTCATCGCCGCCGAGACGCGCCAAAATATCGGTTTTGTGGATATTGCTTTTAAATAGCTGGCTGACTTGGCGAAGCAGTTCGTCCCCTGCAGCATGACCGGAGGTGTCGTTAACTATTTTGAAGCGATCGAGATCCAGGTAAAGCATTACGTGTTCTTGCCCGTAACCTTGAGCGCCGTGTAGGGCGTGCTCTAGCTGGTACTCAAATTCCCGGCGGTTGACTAATTGCGTCAGGGGGTCATGAGTTGCCTGCCAGGTGAGTTGCCGCGCTTGAGTTCGCACTTGGGTGACATCTCGGAACACAACGACGGCCCCGACAATTTCGCCGCTGCTAGCGTGGATGGGGGCGACGCAGTGGTCGATCGCAAATTCGGTGTTGTTGTGGGCAATCAGCAAATTGTTGCGCCCTTGGTCAACAATCCGACCTTCGGACAAAGCGATTTCGGCGATATTTTCGATCGGCAGCCTGGTAGTTTCGTCAACTATTCTCAGCACGCTGGCGAGGGGCAAACCTTTAGCTTCCGAGGTAGACCAACCCGTGAGTGTTTCGGCAACTGGATTCAGGGTGGAAATACAGCCGTCGGCGTCAGTAGCGATTACGGCATCGCCGATCGATTGTAGAGTAACAAACGCGAGTTCTTTTTCTTCAAAAAATGCTTGTTCCATGCGCTTGCGATCGGTAATATCTCGCTGCACCGACACCCAGTGGGTAACGTTCCCGGAGTTGTCGGCAATGGGTACGCTGTTGAGTTCCACCCAATAAGTTGAACCGTCTTTGCGGTAGTTGATCAATTCTAGGCGTAGGGGTTCTCGGCGAGAGAAAGCACGGCGAATTTTATCGACTTGGGTGAGGTCGCTTTCTGGGCCGCGCAAGCAACTGGGGGTTTGTCCGATGATTTCTTCGGGTAGGTAGCCCGTCATTTGGGTAAAAGCTTCGTTGGTATAGATGATGGTGGGGTCGGAGATATCGCTATCTCCGGCATCCATAATCACGATTGCGTCGTTAGCGTTCACTACAGCAGATTCTAAAAGGTGGAGTCTGGCCTCGGCCCTAACGCGGGTAGCAATTTCGCTTTCTAGTCTGGCGTTAGTCAAGCTGAGGGATGCGATCGCTTTTTGCAATTCCCTAGTTCTTTCTGTCACTGAATCGTGCAGAACATCGATCGCCCCGGACATTTCCATCGGGTCAAGTACGCGCAGTATGTTGGTTTGAGTAACTATTCCCTCTAGTTCTCCGCGTTCCCCCGTTACTACCAACCTGCGGACTAAACGCTGGTGCATTTCCTGATGAGCTACCCACAGCGAGTCTTCTTGCTTGAGGCTAAATAAAGGGGTACTCATCACAGTTTGGGCGATCGTTTGCGACAAATCTATATCTAAAGCTTGAAATTCCACAATATCCCGTTCTGTGACTATACCTACTGGAATAGGGAACGGTGAATCCCTCGATAATTCTGTTGATTCAGTAATTACTACGCAGCTAACGCGGTGCTCGGCCATCAACTCAGCTAAACTCCTAACTGACGCTGAGCGAGGTGCTTGAATGACTTGTGCGGTCATTACTTCTTTCACCCGGCGCATTTTTAAGATATTTGCCGGTTTGAGCATGGCTTGGCGAATGCTTTCCGGCGTAATTACTCCTAAGAGTTGACCTTCACTATCCAATATTGGCAGATGCTTAATTCTTCGTTGCCCCAGCAGAATTAAGGCGCTGAAAATGTCTTGAGTCTCCGATTGTGTCAGAGTTGCTGCAGGCTGCCTCATCACTTCTGCGATGGTGACACCTTTTAAGTTTTTGCCCGAGGCAATCAAATCTACAAGATCCCTTTCTGTGAAGATTCCTTGCAATTGAGAATGTGGAGCACAGGGCGAGGATAATTTTAAGAGTGATTTTTCCACGACAAAGACGCAGATACCTGTCGCGTCTCTGAATGCACTCTTAGTGGGGGGATTTGCGATTTCTGTTAGTTGCTGATAGATATCGGTTGGTGGAATCTCTGCGTTTAGAGAGCAACTTGGGCGCCGTTGCCCCATCAGGGTAATTACTTCTGCTAGTGGGGTATCGGGCGCCACTGTCAAGGGGTAGCGGTCAATTACTTGAGCTAAGGTTGGCAGATACTTGGATGAATCGTTTTTGAGCATATTTAATTGAGTTTTGCGATCGCGTTGATTCTGCGACATTCCAAAAAGGTGCTGATTTCCAAGCACTAGGTGGATTTTTACGGCGCTGCTGAGACCTAATTAAAATTTATTGTTAAAAATGCAGCCGAGCTTGGGCTGGGGATCGGGCCTGTGACTGCTTTTCCTCTACCTATAAAGTTATAAGCTTATCTTTATTTTAAATTAAATTTTCTGTCTCGTGACACTTTTATTAAAAACCAGGTATTTTTTGTAAACTTTTTGCGATAAGATCGCAGCTAAAATCATCCATAGCATTGCGAATCATCTCCATCTTCAGAAAGACGCATCTGTTGCCTATCCGAGCTAACCTAGAAAAGGTTACTACAAAAAGGCACTGTATTAAGTTCGGCAGTGTTAAGTTTTGCGAAATTAGGTTTGGCAAGCTGGTAGAGACCATCTATGCGTTGTTGAGGGCAATCGATATCACAGCCAAGCTGTGAATTAGATCGCAACTTGCGAAAACAACCGTGGTAAGATTGTAGATATCAAGACAAGAACTTGAATACAGAGTCTGTGAGGAAAAGGGATTATGAAACGCAATCTATTAGCCGCTACTTTTTTAATTACTCCCCTACTGTTGGCAGGCCCGGCTCGCGCTGAAAATCCCGCTCACGTCAAACAGTTATTGTCAACGGGGCAATGTTTTCAGTGCGACTTGTCAGGAGCAGATTTAATGGGAGCTCATTTAATTGGTGCTGATTTGAGAGAAGCAAATTTACGAGGCGCAAACCTATCTAGTGCCAACCTCGAAGGCGCAGACTTGACGGGTGCTAACTTGACGGGTGCTAATTTAACCCAAGTTTTCCTGACTAATGCCAGTTTAAATGACGCAGACCTCGATCGGGCAAATCTAACCGCAGCTATCATTAACACCGCTGACGTATCCGGCGCCTCAATGGAAGATATGACCATCACTGAGGCCAAAATCTACAATACCCAAATCGGCGTCGGCGGCAGCTACGACCAGTAAACTCGTTAAAAGAATGGAAAACGCCAATTTTCAGTTTAAAAACCCGGTTTCTCTCCAGAAACCGGGTTTTTAGTCTTTTTGTATGCTGCCCCGGACCCTCACATTTTCTCTCGTATTTCAAGCGAACAATCTGACCACGAATTTCAAAGGTGGTACCCGCCACGTGATTTATCCGTGGAATCAATCCCAAATCGAAAATCGAAAATCAGAAGAGCCCCCCCGCATTTATCTCGCGCAAGTCAATCTAAAATCTAAAATCTAAAATCTAAAATCGATTGACGCACCCTACCATTACCACTAAAAACCCAAATCAACCGCTATTCGGTGCGCGCAAGCAAACCCAGAAAACGCCACCGCATTTAAACCCTGTCCGGGAAACGTACTGTCACCCACACAATACAAACCAGGCATAGAAGTTCGATTAAACGGCATTCCCAGCAAACCCATTAGCTTCTGTCGCGGAATCGGGCCGTAAGTTCCGTCTTCGCGCCCCAAAAAGCGGCGGTGAGAACGCGCTGTCCCAACTTCCATATAATCCAAACCGGCATCTAAACCGGGAAAAATCTTTTCTAATCTTTCAATAATTCTCCCTGCGGCCTCTTCCTTTTTCTCCTCATATTCCTGCTGCGAAAGTCCTTCCCACTCTTCCATCCAACTCGAAGTAAAAGCGTGAACGATGTGATATCCTGCAGGAGCTAAATCCGGGTCGAGCACCGTCGGAATTGACACCAAAACAGTTCCCTCCGCCGCTTCCATTTTGTCCCAATCTTCTAACAAAATGTGGTGGCAGGCACTACCCGCAGGGATTACGCTTGCTTCCACTCCCAAATGCAAACTCAAGAAACTGGGGGCTTTTTGATAGCGCTGCTGCCATTTCTTCTCGCTAGCTGGCATCTCTTCTGCGGGCAGCAATTTTTCAAAAGTATCCCACCGCGTGGCGTTAGAAACTATCCGCTTGGCGCGGTAAACTTCGCCGGTTGCTAGCTCGACTCCGACAGCGCGGCCGTTTTCTGTTATAATTTTTTTCGCCTTAGCTTTGTATTGAATTTTCCCGCCGCATTTTTCTAATCCTTCTACTAATTTTTGGGCGATTTGACCGACTCCGCCTTTGGGATAATTGATGCCACCGTAATGTCTGTCGGAAAATACCATTCCGGCATTAATCATCGGCGTCAAGTCTGCGGGTACTACAGACCAGTAGTAGCATTCCATGTCGATAAATTTCAGCAAAGTAGGGTCTTTTATGTAGCGCCGCGCAATGTCGCCAGTATTTTGAGGTAGATATTTTACTAATCCCAAACAGGCTAAAGGATTCTGAAAAAAGACTCGAACCAGATATCCGGGTTCTTCTAGGGATAGCAATTCCATGCCGTTGAGGCAGTTGAAGACGTTCCAGCATTCGCCGTAAAATTTGTGGATTCCTTCGCGTTCGTGAGGGAACCTGTCAGTTAATTCTTGCAAGTATTTGTCATAAGCCTGGGGAACTTCAAGTTCCAAGCCGCTGGGTAAGTGATAGTGAAGCTGTACGGGGTCGGGAATGGTTTCTAAGGTGACGTTGACTGCTTTCAGGGCGCGGGTGAGGAGGTTGGTGGTGCCACGCTGTCCGAAACCAAAAATCATGGAGGCGCCGACATCGAATCTGTAGCCTTCTCGATCGAAATATCCAGCGCTACCCCCCGGAATTGTATAGCTTTCGAGCACTAAAACTTTGGCTTTCTTAGCGGCTAGCTGGGTGGCTGTCACCAGTCCACCAATGCCGGAACCGATGACAATTACATCAAACTCTTGCTCTGTTGGGCGGGAGTTGGGAGAAAATAACTGGGATTGGGTAGGAGCTGACATTCGGTTAAAAATCTTAATAATTCTATGATTTTACAGTCGATCGCTCCCGAAGCAAGAAGTTCGGCAACGGATTATGTAGCGGCTGTAACGGATGTCAAGAAGACCGAAGTTCGGCAATGCCCGATGCCCTGTTTGGCCGATGCCCTGTTTGGCCGATGCCCTGTTTGGCCGATGCCCCTGCTTCCCAAAAAAAATGCGGGAACAGTCTACCATTGCCGACTGCCCCCGTCTGCCGATCCTTTGAGAGGAGAACACTAAAAATTACTATAGCCTTGTTGCTAATTAATGTCAATACTATTAGAAAAATATTTCAATAAGCGGATGGAGGTCGATCGGCGAATGCGTTCTAACTCAATCTCTGGCTTGTATGCGCCCTCAAGGATGTGATAAGTTGCACAGAGCGATCGATCGCCTGTTGGGGAAGCCCTCGAAGCAGATCGATCGCACCGCATAAAATCCCTCAAACCTAGCAATCTCCCCAATTTCCTAATGTCCCTGCAACTGCGCGTTTACGTTCCTCCACATCCATTAATTAAACACTGGCTGGCTGTTGCCCGCGACGCCGCCACCCCATCGGTACTTTTTCGTTCTGCGATGACAGAATTGGGAAGGTGGCTGGCTTACGAGGCGATTCGAGAATGGCTGCCGACAGTGGAAACAACGGTGCAAACGCCTTTGGCAGAATGTCCGGCGACTTTTATCAACCCAGAAGCTCCGTTAGTTGTGGTACCGATTTTGCGGGCAGGTTTGTCACTGCTCGAAGGAATTCAGACGGTTGTGCCGCTGGCTTCGGTTTACCACCTCGGTATGGCAAGAAATGAGGAGACGCTGCAACCGACTTGTTATTTGAACAAATTGCCGGCGCAGTTTAACCCGGAAACGCGGGTGATAATTAGCGAGCCGATGCTGGCGACTGGTGGGACGATTATAGCGACTATGCAGGAATTGACTGCACGGGGAATTGATCCGAGCTTGATTCGGATTATCTCTGTGGTGGCTGCTCCTCCGGCTTTGAAGAGGCTGAGTGCAGAGTACCCAAGTTTGATGATTTATACGGCAACGATCGACGAAATAGTCAACGAACAGGGCTTTATTGTACCTGGTTTGGGAGATGCGGGCGATCGAACTTACGGCACATGAACCAGTCAGCCAGTCAATTTTAGATTTTAGATTTTAGATTTTAGATTGACTCGACAGATAAATCTGGGGGCTTGTATCCCTTTGTGGGTGCGGTGAGTGGTTCCAGGAACCAGTTGCTGAAATATCGGGGGAAAAAGATGAAAATCAAGCATCCAGGATACCCGCCACGTGATTCATTCCAACGCGCAAACTCAGGATCCAGAAATAAAAAACCTGTATCCGATGAAACTTGCCGAACGTATTTATCCGTGGGGTCAATCCTTCAATGCTTCAATTCTAAAATCTAAAATCTAAAATCTAAAATCTAAAATCGATTGACCCTGGTTTGGTAAAAGCAGGCACCGAGAGAGTTAGAATCAAAAGTACAAGTCAAAAATAAATAGCGTTTAGCACTCATTGCCCGTGAAACTTGATTCTGTTCCGCCAAGCTTGTCTGCTTCTGACTCAGTAAACCTCAATTATGATTTGCCACAACAGGTACAACTACAAATAAAAGAGGTTACTGAGATTTGTGCTGCTTTAACCCCGGAGCCCGCTGAACTCTCAGTGAGTGTAAATCCCGATATTTGTCAGGAACAAAAGAAACTGAAGCCCAAGCACTGGGCAATTTTTGCTTCGACTTTTGCAACTATTTTTTTAGCTGAAATTGGAGACAAAACTCAGCTCGCAGTTTTGTTGATGACGGCTGAATCTCGAAATCCTTGGATCGTGTTTGCGGGTGCGGGTTCGGCTTTGATAGCAACCAGTTTGCTGGGGGTGTTGCTGGGAAGGTGGCTGGCTAGTCGGATTGCTCCGAGAACTTTGGAGAGAGCAGCCGGAGTGATTTTACTGGCAATTTCGGCGGTTTTGCTGTGGGAAGTGCTGGGTTAATTGTCTGCCTTGTCGGTAAGTCGTAGATTTCTACAATAGCTAACTAAGAACTAAAAAAACATGGACTGGCAACTTTTGGGAATCAGTTTTATTACAGTGTTTTTGTCAGAATTGGGAGACAAAAGTCAATTAGCTGCGATCGCCCTGGGCAGCAGTTGTAACTCGCCGCGGGCTGTATTTTTTGGTACGGCGTCGGCGCTGTTGCTGGCGAGTTTAATCGGCGTGGGCATTGGCTTCAGCACGGCAGAGGTGTTGCCGGAGAGGCTGGTAAAGGGGCTCGCGGCGATCGGATTTGCGGTGATGGGCTTGCGCCTGCTGTGGCCAAAAGCAGATTTACCGGAATAATCTGAGAGACTAGGCGGTTGAAACCGCTCCTACATAAACAAAGTCCCCGCAGAGGGGGACTCAGAAATCAGGACTAAATTCCTTACTACAAATCAATTTTTATCGTTGATTAAACTTGGTTTTGGTAGCACCAGCCCAGCAGTGTACCGGCGACAGCCAACTTCAGCGCTTCCAATGCAAAATAGCCTTGGTGCAGTAGATTCATCCCGGCGGGCACTTCTGCTGCGGAATCGAACAGATTTAGCTGCATTCCCAAGGCGCTCATTTGGGGTGTCAGGGCGTAGGTGTCAATCAGGGCGATCGTCAGAAGTACCAATGATAATAAAATTGCTGTGCGGCTGCGCTTGCCGAAGTCACCGACTAAATTGCTCAAAACCATCAAACCCGTTGCCACCAGGCCCGAACAGATTAACTCAACGCGGTTGAATCCCCAGAACATTAAATTCCCGGCCGTTGCAAACTCGGGTGATGTCGTCATGCCAGATACGTAGAGACTCGGCATAATTACTAGATCCAAAATCAGGCTAACGCTGAGCCAGAAAATTAGGGCAACCATGACAATTGCTTGCCAGCGCGGTTTGATTGATTCCACTCTTGATGTTGTAATAGCTGTCATATAATTGAGCCTCTAAAATTTTCTTCTGCCTTTTCTAGAGTTTAACTAACTTTTTTATAAAATCGTGTTAAGTATTTTTAAATTAATGGTAACTTTTGTGTAACAGACGCTGAAGAATTGTTAAGCTCACTTATGTTTGTCATCACCTCGGTTAACTAATACTAATTCGGAAAAAGTACGGAATAAATTAATAATTACTCACAGGACTTATGCACTGCGACCCAAGACATCTGTTTTTGACCCTGATTAAACACCGTAACGTATTTTTTATAAAAAACCAGGTTTCCGGGTCCAGAAATAACTCCTAATTTAAGTGTATATGCCTAAATTTCAATTATCCTCTTGGTTGCCCCGTCTCCCCTCTCAAGTCTGGATTCTTGCCGCCGGCAGATTCCTCTCCCAAAGCGGCACCGGCTTTACTTTATTTTACGCGCCGATATTTTTTGTCGATCGCGTCGGTTTATCTGCTACTGCTGTTGGGATTGGTTTGGGTAGCGGTTCAGTTTCAGGAATATTCGGCAGAATTTTGGGCGGTTCTTTTTGCGATTCTAAATTTTGGGGAAGGCGGCGAACTTTATTGCTGGCGACAATTATTTCGGCTGCAGCTTCTTTTATACTGGCGGGGACTAATGATTTCCCCGGCTTAATTGCGGGCAATTTACTGATGGGTTTTGGTGTGGGTTTGTATTGGCCTCCAACCGAGACGATGGTGGCGGATTTAACTGAGGGCGAACAGCGACAGGAAGCTTTTGCTTTGACGCGGCTTGCTGATAATTTGGGTTTGCAAGTTGGGATTATTTTGGGCGGTTTGTTGATTGAGGTAACTGGTAATTATCGATCGCTCTTTATTATTGATGGTATCTCGTTTTTAGTGCTGTTTGCAGTAGTTGCGATCGCGATCGCCGAAACCTACAAACCAGTTAATTCAGCGGATAGAGGCAAAAAGAATCGGGAAAATGGCTGGATGGTGGCGCTGAGCGATCGAAGTCTTCTAGTTTATGCTTTAGTAAATACCCTGTTCACATTATATATTTCCCAAATCCAAACGACAATGCCGCTGTACTTTAGCAAGTTTGTCGCGGTGGGGACGGGAACAGGCTTTTCAACAGGTACAATTACCGTTTTGTTTGCTTTTAGCACGTTTTTAACTGTGGCTTTGCAACTGCCAGTTGTTAAAGCTTTGAGGCCGTTTTCCCATCCGAAAGCTTTGATGATTTCTGCGCTGCTATGGGGAATGGGATTTATCGCGATCGGCTTGACGGGAATGGCTGCAACTGGCAATCTATTTTTAGCTGTTTTAGGCTTGAGCTTTTTGTCGGTTGCGACTGTTGCTTATACGCCTTTTGCTTCGGCTTTGGTGGTGGATTTAGCGCCGGAGTCTTTGCGGGGCGTGTATTTGGCGGTTAGTTCTCAGTGTTGGGCGATCGGCTATTTAATCGGGCCACCGCTGGGCGGTTTGGCTTTGGATAGAGGTAAATGGGCGGCGGATAATTTTTGGTTGGGTTTGGCTTTGAGTGTGGGCGCGGCTATTTTTATTTTGCAAAAGCTCGATCGAATGTTGAAAAAATAATTGCCTAAATACCTATTCCGTGATAATCTATCATCCCTTTTTTTACAGAGGCTCGATTGAATCTTAAAAAAAGAGTTGCCTAAATAATTGTTTTGTGATATGTTATTGTACTCGATATGATGAATAATATAATAATTATTAATTAAATAATTTGTAGTTGTGGATGCCAAATAGATTTATAATTCTCGAAACGTAAAAGCAATTTTACAATCTATTTTGTGAGGAGTTGTAATGAAAGCACATTTACTCTTTAGTGCTAGCGCAATAGGCTTAGTTTATCTACTTGTCGGTTCTCTACCATTGGCAGCGATGCCTCTCGTCCCTCAGAAACAGACATTAGGTACTGAAGGATTGAAAGAATTAGAGACTGAAATCAGCCTGAATACAAGTAGTGTTGACAATCCGGTCAAAATTCCGGGCATAGATGAATTAAAACCCGCCGATGCGGTGGAAGTTGAAAACACGGGCGAGATCCCCATCTCAACAGCCAAGGAACTCGCCCCTCTCCCCCAAGACAGCCCTCAACTCAATCGGCGACAAACAGCAACATTTACCGCAGAAAATACGCCGGAAAACTCATTAAAGTTAGCTGAAAAACCAGCCAACCCAGAGCCAGCCTCACTTACAGAAGAAATATCTGTTACCCCTTCCCAAAACCCGCAGACACCAGCAGAATTTACGGCAGAAACATCAATCATTCCTGCCCAAAACCCAGCCGCACCAGCTATTGCCCAAACAGGCATATCTGCGCCAGTACCAACAGAAACTTCTACTGCCCAAAAGTTGGCCCAAATCGAAAATAGCAGTGCCTTAGAACCCGCAGCAACCAACAGCGAAACCGATGAGTCGATCGAACTACAACAAGTAACATCTGTATCTCAACTATCCGACGTGCGCCCGACGGACTGGGCCTTTCAAGCCCTGCAATCTCTAGTAGAAAGATACGGCTGCATAGCAGGATATCCAGACGGCACATTCCGAGGCAATCGGGCAATGACTCGCTACGAATTTGCCGCCGGTTTAAACGCTTGCTTGGATAAAGTTACTGAGCTAATTAAATCAGGTACAACCAACTTAGCAACCAAGGAAGACTTAAGCAAACTGCAAAGATTGCAAGAAGAATTTGCAGCAGAATTAGCCACTTTGCGGGGTCGAGTCGATGCTTTAGAATCCCGTACCGCCGAACTCGAAGCCAATCAATTTTCGACAACAACTAAACTCAGCGGGGAAGCAATTTTTAGCGTTGCCGACACTACCAAAAACAATCGCAGGGAGACTGAAACAGTCTTAAACTACCGATTGCGCTTGAATCTGCTGACCAGTTTTACAGGCAAAGATACGCTGATAACTGGCTTGCAATCTTACAACATTCGCAGCTTCGGCCCTAATTTAGGTTTGTCAACAGGAGCATTTAGCGGTTTGTCCGATAGTCAAGCAAAACTGAGTTTTGAACCGCAATTTCCCGGAATTAATCCTCAGACTCTATCTAGCATTGACGCCAATGCTGTTGAACTTTACAAGCTGCTTTACGTCTTTCCAGTTTCTAACAGCATCACTTTATTTGCCGGCCCGAAAGCCGAAACTTCCGACGCTTTTCAAGCAATTACTCCCTTTGCTGGAGAAGGGCAAGAAGCCGTCTCTAGATTTGCAGCTTACAACCCTGTAGTTCGCGTATCCGGTGGCACTTCTGGCAGCGGTTTGGCATCGGCAGGCGGGTTTATTTGGAACATTTCCAAAAAGCTCAATCTGACAGCTTTGTACGGCAGTGTAAATGCTGCTTTGCCAAACGATTTAGGCTTTCCAGCTACTCCGTTAGGAGCGGGTTTATTTAATGGCAGTACCGTTGCTGCGGCGCAGTTAACTATTAAACCAACCAGCAGTATCGACATAGGTTTAAATTACGCTTACAGTCGCCACCAATTGAATATTCTTGCCACAGGATTATCTGATGCGGATTTGGGTTCAATTTTGGGAAGAGATAGACAACCCGTTAGCGGCGGGGTGAGGATGAATTCGTTTGGCGGTACTGCAACTTGGCGGCTTTCTCCGAAATTAGCTGTTTCTACCTATGGAGGTTGGATAATTGCTGATGCTGAAAGAAGCAATGCTTCTACAACTTTCAACAGTTGGATGGTAGGTTTCCATTTCCGAGATTTGTTCGCACAGGGCAATAATGCAGGTATTCTGTTTGGACAGCCACTCGATCGCGATTCAGTAAGTGGCGGTGCTCGTTTTCAGCAAAACAAAGCAACTCCTTACCATTTAGAAGCTTATTACCGCTTCAAAGTCAACGATAATATCAGCATTACACCCGGAGCTTTTGTGCTGTTCAATCCTGAAGGAACTAAGGATAATGACACCGTAGGGGTGGGAGTCCTACGCACAACTTTTAGTTTCTAGAGTCGGAAAAATATAGCCTCTGCATGGGGCGGGGCGGGTTTATTTCTCTTGTCTGTGAGTGGCAAATATTGTTGGTGAACCCGCCCTTACCTAGAGAAGTTTGAGAAAATATGAGGTACAAGTTGAGATTGGGGGATTGAGGAAGTGTTAATTAATTTGTGCATACCTCATCTTTGTGAAAAAGGCTATACCAATTCCCAATTACCAATTACCGATTATTTTCGTCGATCGCCCAATTTGCGGTAAACTGCTCTTAAATCAACTTGATGGTGAGCCAAAGCAACCAAAGCGTGATAAAATAAATCCGCAACTTCCCCAGCAATCCCCTCTTTGTCGTCATCTTTGCAAGCCATCACAACTTCCGCCGACTCTTCGCCAATTTTCTTGAGAATCTTGTTGTCGCCCCCCTCGAACAATTTGCAAGTATAAGAACTTTCGTTAGGATTGTCGCGCCGATCGCAAATTACCGCAAATAATTGAGATAACATATCCCCTGGCGGCGGTGAAATTTCCCCATCAACTTGGTGAAAACAACTTCTTTCTCCTTTGTGACAAGCAATATCTCCAACTTGTTCGACAGTGATTAGCAAAGCATCGCTATCGCAGTCGTAACGCAGCCCTTTGACATTTTGAATGTGTCCCGAAGTCGCCCCTTTGTTCCAAAATTCGGCGCGCGATCGACTCCAGAACCAAGTTTGCCCGGTAGAGAGCGTTTTTTGCAGCGACTCCCGATTCATCCAGGCCATCATTAACACCGTACCGTCCAAATAATCTTGGACGATCGCAGGCACTAAACCGCGATCGTCGTAACGAATCTTTTCAATTGGGATCGATCGGCTCAAACTCGATAAATCAGTGGTAGACATAATTTTATTTCAACTTTGTAATATACATTAACGTTTTCCTGTCGGAGATTGTTTTTTTTATTAACCGCAGAGAACGCAGAGGACGCAGAGGAAGAGAGAAGATTGAGCAAGGGAGGGGTAAATTGTCAAGAACTCTTTTACAAAAAATTACACTTTAGGGCGATTCCCTACGGGATAGCTTCGCTTCACGATGTGGGTGCTACAAAGCCTGAAAAACCCAAGCTAGTATTGCTACTCATTGGTTTGTACCCTAAAATCTACTAGAATAGTTTCCTTGAATCGACCTAACCTTTATGTTGAACTGGCTATAAAATTATTCTACCAACAACAGACGTTCACTAAGGAGAAAACATTGGTTTCCACAACCTTGAAAACGACCAAATCAGAAGAAATTTTCGCTGCTGCCCAGAAGTTGATGCCAGGTGGCGTCAGTTCCCCCGTCCGCGCCTTCAAATCCGTAGGCGGACAGCCCATCGTCTTTGACAGGGTAAAAGGAGCTTACATTTGGGATGTTGACGAAAACCAATACATTGACTATGTAGGCACTTGGGGCCCAGCCATCTGTGGCCACGCCCACCCGGAAGTCATCAAAGCCTTGCACGAATCTTTAGAAAAAGGTACGAGTTTCGGCGCACCATCGCTGTTGGAAAACGTACTCGCCGAAATGGTCATCGATGCCGTTCCCAGCATTGAAATGGTGCGATTTGTCAACTCCGGCACCGAAGCCTGTATGGCCGTTTTGCGGCTGATGCGAGCTTTCACCGGACGCGATAAACTGATTAAATTTGAAGGCTGCTATCACGGGCACGCCGATATGTTCTTGGTAAAAGCCGGTTCCGGCGTCGCAACTCTGGGCCTTCCTGACTCTCCGGGCGTCCCGAAATCCGTTACTGCCAATACCCTCAACGCTCCCTACAATGACTTAGAAGCAGTCAAAGCTTTATTTGCCGAAAATCCCGGCGAGATAGCAGGCGTAATTCTGGAACCAGTGGTGGGGAATGCCGGTTTTATTACCCCGGATGCAGGTTTTCTCGAAGGTTTGCGGGAAATTACTAAAGATAACGGTGCTTTGTTAGTTTTTGATGAAGTAATGACCGGTTTCCGCATCGCCTACGGCGGAGCTCAGGAAAGATTCGGTGTCACCCCGGATTTGACTACTTTGGGTAAAGTTATCGGTGGCGGTTTGCCGGTGGGAGCTTACGGGGGAAGGCGGGATATTATGGGGATGGTGGCTCCTGCTGGGCCGATGTATCAAGCGGGTACGCTTTCGGGAAATCCTTTGGCGATGACTGCTGGGATTAAGACTTTGGAATTGCTACAAAAACCCGGCACTTACGAACAGTTGGATAAGATTACCAAAAAACTGTCTGACGGATTGCTAAAAATTGCTAAGGAAGCGGGACACGCGGCTTGGGGCGGGCAAATTAGCGGGATGTTTGGCTTGTTTTTTGCGGCTGGCCCGGTTCACAATTACGAGGATGCGAAGAAGTCGGATTTGACGAAGTTCAGCCGCTTTCACCGGGGAATGTTGGAGCACGGTATTTATCTGGCTCCTTCGCAGTTTGAGGCGGGATTTACTTCTTTGGCTCATACTGAGGAAGATATCGATCGAACTTTGGCGGCAGCGCGTGAAGTGATGGCAACTATTTAACCTGTGTAGTAAGGACATTCGTCCTTAAAACTCAGGAATAAATAATTAAAGTCCTTGCTGTTTGTTGGCCGTAAGGACTTTAATTGTTAACTGTTACCCAATCCGCGTTAAAAACCTCTTGAGCATGGCTTACGCAGGGGGCTAGAAACCTGGTTTCTACGAGATTTTGCGACGACTCACGATAAATCAATACGGTTCAGTTAAGCCCGATCCCCCCTAGCCCCCCTTAAGAAGGGGGGGACAAGAACTTACTCAAAGTCCCCCAACAATCAGGGGGATTTAGGGGGATCTCCGAAGAATAAACAGTTTTAACTGAACCGTATTGCACGATAAAGATACGAAGCAACCGGGTTTCTGAGGTATTGTTTTTTTACGATGACCTACTTAATGACGAATGAGTAATGACTGCTGACATCGTTTCCGGTTGCATCGCAATAATAAAATCCAGTCAACAGTTAACACTCAACCCTTGAGTTTTTCCACCCCTCCTTCTACAGTCAACAGTCAACAGTCAACAGTCCACAATCACCGACGGTGCAACCGGAATTGATATAACTCATTAGACTTGAATTGCATACATTCACAAAGTATCTTTAAATGCCTCTGCGTTGCATCAGCCGTTTTCCTGTCGCTCAATGATTTATGCAATAATTCTAATGACTAATGACTACTGACTAATGACTACTGACTAAATCAATCATTAATAAATTCACCTTCACAGATAATCGATTCTCTGTTCTCCAAATCTTCTTGATTCCATACCGCGTTTAATGCTGCGGAACTTAAGGAAGTTGACATCGTATTTAATGTTGTGTTGTAGTATTCGGCAGCATTATTAAGTTCTACCTGCGGCGCTTCCTTGAAGTATGAATTAATATCAGGCGTGCACCGCTGGGCTTGGTAGTATACATAAGCTTCAGCATTAATGCACATTACGTGGTAAAAATCCTTATTTGCTGCCGCAACATCTCCAAGTTTATACAGCGCTAAACCCCGGTTGAGATAAGCTTTAACATAGTTCGGATCGAGTTTTACTGCTTGGTCAAAGTCTTCAATTGCCAACTGCATTTGTTTTAATTTATAGCGAACGCAACCTCTGTTATAATAGGCATAAACATTTTGTGGATCGATGGCGAGTGCAATGTTGTAATCGGCCATCGCCTGCGTATTGTCTCCTAATTGGTGGTAACAGAGACCTCGATTTATGTATGCTTTGATATATTTAGGATTCAACCGCAGCGTTTCGTTAAAGTTTTCCGTTGCTGCCTCTTTTTCTCCCAAAAGGTAGTAAGCGCGCCCCCGGTTGTAATAGGTTTTATAATTGTTGGAATTGATAGATAGAGCTCGATTGTAGTCTTCTATTGCTTCTTCGTAGTTTCCTAAATTAGCAAGTACAAGTCCCCGGTTGTTGTAGATAGCGTGGCTGTTAGGCTTATTTGCTAAAGCACAGTTTAGATCGTCAATGGCTTTTTCGTGTTCTCCGAGATGACGCCAAGCATTGCCTCGATTCAAGTAAGCCTCGAAGAAATTAGGATTGATATCTAGGGCTTGGCTGAGGTCTGCGATCGCTTTTTGGTAGTCTTTCATGTAATAGTAAACCAAGCCGCGATTGTTATAGGCTTTGGCATCGGCGGGATTGACTTGCAGTATCTGATCGAAGTCCTCAAGTGCCGCTTCATAGTTTCCTTTCTTGGCGCTGTGCAAACCGCGCTTGTAAAATTGTTTGAGGTTCATAGGTCAACTTTCAGGAGTGCTTGATTCTGGGGGTTGATTCCTGTGCAGTCAGTTTTGAGTTCGACAGCCGTTAATCTGTTGAAAGAGCATCCACCTGGGGTCAGAGTAACTCTTCAATAATTCCCGGCAATCTACCGTAAACAGGATTTTGGGTTTATTTTAACAGTAGTTAAATTTTGTTGAAAGGCTCTGCACCTCGGCTGGATTTACTTAGTCAGTTCGATTGTTTACCCGATCGACTTGATCTCAAAAGTCTAGTTTTACTTGGTGCTCTGTGTTTCTTGATGCGGCGGCGATCGGCTCGATCGGCAAATTCAGTTTGAGACCGCTACTCAGTATAAATTGTTGCCAGCAGTCCTACCGAGTAAACTCTCTATTTTTTTGACAAACTTCGTCTCAGTATTTGCGGCAGTACGTCTCTACAAACTTTTGTTGCCTAATTAGCAATTACCGATTGATTTCCTCTTCCACATAAACTCTCAATTTCTCCAAATCTGGAAGTTCGATCAATTCTTGTTCCTTTTCCTTAACCGACACGGGCATCATCACAGGTTTACGCTGCTCGATCCAGCAACTCGCCAGCGGTAAAGTTTGTTCCAAATCTTCCAAAGGCCTCGGAATTACCATCACCGCGTTCAACTCGCCAATTCTCTCAGCTTCGTACATCCCTGCCTCTACGGCTACTGCTACATCTGCAACTGCACCGCGAATAATTGCCGTGCACAAACCGGCGCCAATTTTCTCGTAAGCTGCCAAGTGTACGTCTGCGGATTTGAGCATAGCGTCGCAAGCGCCCACCATTGCCGGAAATCCCCGGGTTTCGAGCAAACCGATCGCCTGATTGCTAAGCCGAGAATAACTGCCTTTTTCCGAAAGTTCAGTCAGGCGAAAGCCGATCGGCAAAACCACTTCCAAATTAGCCAAAGGTCTAGCAATCACCAACTTAGAAACAAACTGCCCGAACTGTTCGGCAGTTTGAGCTCCAGCTTCCACAGCCAAACGCACATCCGAAATTCTGCCCCGGACGATCGCGGTACAGTGACCGGAACCAATTTTTTCGTATCCTACTAAAATCACTCCTGCCGACTTCAGCATCATGTCAGCAGTCCCCACAATTGCCGGAAAACTCTTGGTGGATACCAAACCCAAAGCAGTGTCTTTGAAGTATTCCTGGCGCTGCGATCGCTCTTCGTGACTGTTACGATCTGTTTGTCCGTCCATCTTCTATTACCCTTAGAAACTTCCCAAAATAGAAATTTGTTGATAGTTTATAGTTTCTCAGATGAGAAGACAGACTGCACCAGCTACAATACACTGATTGCTGCTGCAAGGCCTGACAAATTGCTGAGCTACCAATAATATGAGATTACCTATTTATATTTGATCTTTCTGCCTTCAGCATAGCTGGCTTTTGCCGAAATGACCGAAAGCATCGAGGATACCCGCCACGTGATTCATCCGTCCAGAAATAAAAAACCTGTATCCCATAAAGGAACCCCGAATTTATCCGTGGGGTCAATGCTTCAATCTCAAATCTAAAATCGAAAATCTAAAATCGATTGACGGCTACCCGGAACCGCCCGATAGAGTTTGGCCGTTTTCCTCCGATCGATTAAAAGCTTGTCGGTGCGGAAACAGTGTCCCCAACAGCCGATTGATGTGAGCTTGACCGTAGAGAATAGTCGGCGTTTCCCCTGGTTGGGGCGGCTCTGCGGCGGTGGATTCCGGCGGGTCTGGGGCCGTCTCCGGCGCAGTTTGAGGCGGTGTTTCGGGGGGTTGTGGCGGCTCGATCGGCTCGATCGGTCGATCGACTGGTGGCGTAGTGGCTTCGGGGGTTTCTGGTGATGTTGGCGCTGCTGTTGGCGCTGCTGTTGGCGCTGCTGCTGTTGGTTCTGCGGCGACTTGGCGGCTGGTATCTCCCATTAGAGAACCTGCTGGCATAATTTGCATTTTGTCGATACAAGGATTGATTAGCGTCGTCGCGGCGCCAATACAGGCATTTTCCCCGATCGTTCCCGCACCTACCACCAGCACCCCTGCACCCAGAATTACGCCCGCCGCGATTTCCAGAGTACCTTCACGGGCGTGAAGGATAACTCCCATACCGATACAGGCACCGGCGGCGATCGAGATCCGGCTTCCGGGCTCTGCTTGCAGGATTGCTCCAGGGGCGATCGCCGCACCCTCATGAACAACTACATCGCCACTCATCAAAATCTGAGAGTTGCTACTTAATTGCAGGGGCGATAAATACATTCGAATTCACCATGAAAGGAGCTATTTTTTTCGATAAAACGACTTTAAATTATGGGTTTTCTCGACTGATAAATTTAACCATGTCAATCTAAGAAACGATAATTTACTAATATTGAGAAGCTTGATGCTTTAACGTTTTATAGAAACTTTCAGAAGATTCTAGATTTTGACCAACATTTGTCAATCGAGCTTTTTAACTATCTCAAATCCAACTTCAATCCGCTGGGGTTTCTCCCGTTGGCCCCAGTGCGAGGACTTATACCAATTTAATGTGAAGTTGCACATATCTCGATCCCCCTCGCATACCCCCTACTCCCCCTACTAAGGGGAGTAGGGGTTGACTTTGATCGGAATCTTGTCCCACCCCCTACTCCCCTTAGTAGGGGCGGTGCTAAGAGTGCCCGCCCTCTTGGCTAGGGGGGATCGGATTCTACGGGGCCTCATAAAAAATTGGTATTAACGGAAGAAACAAGCTAATTACCTAGCAAATTAAGGACGCTGGATAATTTCTTCCAGTACCCGGCGCTTCGCCTTAGAGTCGATACCCAGCAAGCGGACGTACTCGCCGCTGTGTTCTTTGAGACAGCTTTCGAGGGCAGAAATCACTTCGGATTCGCGGTTGGATGAGATCGGGGCGCAACTGCTCCAAGAACCGGTGCGGAAACGGCGCGCGTCGGCGTGTTCCGTGCCAATTTTGTAGCCTTGGGAAAGCAGGTTGCGGATTTGGTCGATCGTCTTGCCGGTCAAACTTCCGCTGCTGGCCGAACCAGTCGAAGCTGCTTTGTATCCCGATGTTGCTGCCGGCTTAGCCGATTGAGCAACTGGGCCGTCGGGACGCTGAATAATTTCTTCAACCACGCGTCGCTTAGCTTTCGGGTCAATCCCGATCAAGCGCACGTACTCACCGGGGTACTCGTTCATCACAGCTTCCAAAGCGGCGATCGCCTCAGATTCGTTTCTCACTTGCAGCGAAGCCCCGCTTTGCCAAGAACTGGTGCGGAAGCGGCGCGCGTCGGCGTGTTCCGTGCCAATTTTGTAGCCTTGAGCTAGCAAGCCGCGAACCTGAGTCACTGTTTCGGCACTCAATTTTCCGCTTGACACGGAACCGCTATTGTGGTAGGAAGCTTGTTGTGCAACTTTACCGTTAGATTGGTGAGTTTTCGCACCGTTAGAACCGTTAGAGCCGTTGTCTCCCGGTCTTTGGACGATTTCTTCTAGTACGCGGCGCTTGGCTTTGGTGTCAATCCCGATCAAGCGGACGTATTCTCCTTGGTGTTCGGCCATGCAAGCTGACAAAGCCGCGATCACTTCAGAGTCACGGGTTGAGGAAATCGGGCCGCAAGTACGCCAAGAACCGGTACGGAAGCGGCGTGCGTCGGCGTGTTCGGCTCCCACGCTGTATCCTTGAGCTAGTAAATTACGGATGCTATCGGCAAGAGTTGAACTCAATTGGGTGCCGGCATGGGTAGAATATTTGGTTTGAGTCATATTTGGGTTTTTAGTTTGCTCGTTGCGAATTGGTGCTAGACAGGCGATGTTCTCAGCGCAGCGATAACCCGTTCTCAGAGCGTCATTGATGCCGATGACATGGGTCGCAAATTGAATGTCAGAATCTTGAACGTCAGGCAAGCGATCGGCTTGCTTCTGATTAGTGATGATGGCTCCCGAAGGTACGTACTTACCGGGGGGAATCTCCACATCTTTAATTAGTACGTGCATCATGACAATGCAGCCGTTGCCCACTCTGGCATTGAACACCGTGGAGCGAAAGCCTATAAAGCAGTTGTCGCCCACGTAGGCCGGGCCGTGAATTAAACTCATGTGGGTGAGGGAAGTATTTTTCCCCACCCACACAGAATAGGATTTGTCGTCGTCTCCTGTGACTCGGCCTTGTTCTAGGCCGTGAATCACTACTCCGTCTTGAATGTTGCTTCCTTGTCCGATATAAAAAGGAGTGCCTTCATCGGCGCGGATAGATGTCCCGGGGGCAATCATCACATTAGAACCGATATGCACATCCCCAATAATGTTAGAAAAGGAATGTACGAAGGCGGTGTCGTGAATTTTAGGCTCAGCCAAGTTTTTCGACCAAGGCGTCGGGGGAGCCGCAACGTTGCGGACTGCCATAAATTAAGTTCTCCTAAGCTGAAAAATCTTTTTGTTAGTTGTTAGTTGTTAGTTGTTAGTTGTTAGTTGTTAGTTATTTTTCCACTAACTGCTAACTGCTAACGGTTGCAACTAGCCGTACGGGTCGTCTTTTTTACTGTAAATGAGGCGGTTTTCTACATTGACAGTATCTATAATGCCTACTACTAGAGCATCGATCGGACGGTTTTCGCTTCCGGGCGCGATCCGGGCTGCGCTGCCTCGGGTTACTAAAACCCATTCATCTATACCAGCGCCCACACAGTCAGCGGCTACCTCATAGCCGGGAACTGGCGAACCTTCTTCATCGATGAATTGCAGCAGTAGAAATTTCGATCCTCTCAGTGTCGGCTCTTTTTGGGTACTGACAACTGTGCCGAGAACTTTGGCCATTTGCATTTTAGGTAATAGGTAATTGGTAATTGGTAATTGTCATTTTTTCACTTAGTCACTTGTCGTTTTTAGATTTGCTTTCTTCTGTCTGCTCGGCGCCTTTTAGAGTTCTTCGTCTAGTAACTAATGACTCGCCCGAAACGGGTAAAATTACCCACTTAAGTGGATGATCCCGAAATTTTAGACTAAGAGTTCAAGCTCCCCAATTCAATGCGAGAGTCAATCTCAAATCTCAAATCGCAAATCTCAAATCGACGGACTCATGACTCATGACTAATAACCAATATCCCATGCCCACCTCAATTAAAAATTAAAAATGCTAAATCAAAAACATCGCGATTTTTAATTTTTAATTACCAAACGCCCCTAACAGCCGTGAAGCGAAGCTATCCCGTAGGGAATCGCCTATCTTATGATCTGTTGAGAGGGCGAATGCCACTCACGCCTTCACGGAACTGTTCTACAGCTTCGGTGTAGCGAATCGGCAGCACGTACTCTAAGTTTTCATGAGGGCGGGCGATAATGTGGGTGGACATCACTTGTCCGCCGTTAACGCGCTTCACTGACTCTACTCCGGCTGCGACAGAAGCTTGCACTTCCGAGACATCTCCTCTTACAATGACCGTAACCCGAGCGCTACCGATTTTTTCGTAGCCTACCAAGGTGACGCGGGCTGCTTTGACCATCGCGTCAGCGGCTTCTACCACTGCGGGGAAGCCTAGGGTTTCGATCATGCCAACTGCAATTGCCATTGGTTTTACTCCTGATTGAATATTTGGGGAACTAAACAGTTAATTTTTGACGATCGCACAAATTTTCGTTTAACGAAATTTTTGTGCGCTAAGAACTTAGTAGCCTCGGAACTGTTCTACTGCTTCTGTATATCGAATCGGCAGAACGTATTCTAGGTTTTCGTGGGGGCGAGCGATGATGTGGGTAGAGACGACTTCTCCGCCGTTCACCCGCTTGACGGATTCCACTCCGGCTGCGACTGAGGCTTGGACTTCCGACACGTTGCCGCGCACAATTACGGTGACGCGGGCGCTGCCGATTTTTTCATAGCCCACGAGGGTAACGCGGGCAGCTTTGACCATAGCATCGGCAGCTTCCACCACAGCGGGAAAACCTTTTGTCTCAATCATTCCCACGGCAATTGACATTTTTGAATCTCCTTTGAGGATGAGCGAAATTACCGTTACAAATCTTTGAGAAATCTAAAAATTTGGACGGGGAGGCCCACATTATTTAGTAATGCAGTGTAAAGCTTCCTATCCTATAAGAATAGGGGAAGGTGTCCACCTTGACAATATAAACTAACATCATAATGTTTAATAACAAAAATTAAAATTTTTTATGTTCCTTAAAATAATTTAATATTTATTTAATAATCTTAATATTAAAGAGGGGTAGATGCCGACGGCGAGGGGGGATTAAAGTAAGTAAGAATACTCATAAAGTAGAGTTCGGTATGTGAAGCCGGAGTTCATCGCGGCCGGGAAACTTGGGGATTCCAAAAGGGGGATCGCGGGGAAATCGGCAAAAAAGGCAGTCTTGGCCCATCGGCAGGCATTTTTTTCTTTGAGTACCTCGTCTGCTCAACCAGTAATTTTGTCTTGAGATAATTATCAGTTTTGATGCTTTAATGTATAGTTAATCTGGAGTGCAAATTATTTTGCCACAACTATACGATCGGGTTTAGTGAAAGTTTTAGGGTCTCGCGCGATCGCCCGCGACTGTTTTTGTATAAAAGCAGCCAGTAATTTCAAGTTTAAGGCATAAATTAAATGACTCAATTTCTCCTCCAAGCCTGTTGGTGGGTACCTTTATATGGCTTGATAGGCGCAATTTTAACTTTGCCGTGGTCTACGGGCACCGTTCGCAGAACAGGGCCGAGACCTGCTGCTTACTTCAATTTGCTGATGACGGTGTTGGCTTTCATACACGGATCAGTTATTTTTACAGCGACTTGGGATCAACCGCCCCAACAGTTGCTAGTGCACTGGGTGCAAGCAGCCGATTTAGATTTGTCTTTTGCAATAGAAATCTCCACCGTCAGCGTCGGAGCAATGGAGTTAGTTAGTGTTCTGAGTTTGCTAGCACAAATTTACGCTCTAGGCTACATGGAAAAAGACTGGGCGCTAGCTCGATTTTTTGGGCTGATGGGTTTTTTTGAAGCGGCAATTAGCGGCATTGCCATTAGCGACTCGCTGCTTCTAACTTACGCTTTGTTGGAAGTGCTGACGCTTTCAACTTACTTGCTAGTCGGGTTTTGGTACGCTCAACCGCTGGTAGTAACAGCAGCTCGTGATGCGTTTTTAACCAAGCGTGTAGGAGACGTGCCACTGCTGATGGGAGTAGTGACGCTTTCAACTTTAGCGGGAAGTTTGAATTTTTCCGATTTGGAAACATGGGCGGAAACTGCAACTTTGTCTCCTGTAGTGGCGACTCTTTTAGGTTTGGCTTTAATCTCCGCACCTACGGCCAAGTGCGCTCAATTTCCCTTCCATTTGTGGCTCGACGAGGCGATGGAAGGGCCAAACCCGGCTTCGATTATGCGGAATACGGTAGTTGTGGGCGCTGGGGCTTATGTTTTGATTAAACTTCAGCCTGTTTTGGCGCTGTCGCCCGTGACGGATGCGGTACTCGTGGTGTTGGGTGCGGTGACTGCTGTTGGCGCTTCCTTGGTGGCGATCGCCCAAATCGACATCAAAAGAGCACTATCGCATTCTACCAGCGCTTCTATGGGTTTGGTGTTTATCGCCGTGGGGCTAAATCAAGTTGACATTGCTTTGCTGTTGCTGTTCGCCCACTCGATCGCCAAGGGCCTATTATTCATGAGCGTAGGGTCAATTATTACCACAACTAACACTCAAGATTTAACAGAAATGGGTGGGTTGTGGTCGAAGATGCCTGCCACGACTACGGCTTATTTAGTAGGCGCTGCGGGGATGGTAGCCCTGTTGCCTCTGGGCAACTTTTGGGCGATGCGGCGCTGGCTCAACGGTTTTTGGACGGTGCCTTTGTGGTTGGTAGTTGTGTTGCTTTTGGTTAACGGTTTGACAGCACTAAATTTAACTCGCATATTCGGTTTAGTGTTTGCTGGAAAACCGCAGCCGAAAACTCGCAGAGCTCCCGAAGTTGGTTGGCCGATGGCTTTGCCGATGGTAATTTTGACGGTGATGGGGCTGTTGGTTCCTTGGATGTTGCAGCGGTGGCAACTGTTAATTAGTTGGACTGGGCCTTGGGCGGAAACGGGAGATTTTGATGCTTTAAATTTGCTTTTGAAGACGCTGGATACGCCGCTGTTGCTGTTATCTGGGTTGATTGGCGTTGCGGTTGGGGTGGCGATTTATTGGTACGGGGTTTTACCTCGACCGGTACGGCTGCCGGTGCCGGCGGTGCAGGATTTGTTCGCTTACGATTTTTATATCGATCGAGTTTACCGCTTGACTGTCGTTTGGGCTGTGGCTTTTATTTCTAAAATCAGCGCTTGGACTGATAGGTATGTGGTGGACGGGGCGGTGAATTTGTTCGGTTTTGCCACAATTTTCAGCGGCGAAGGGTTGAAGTACAGCGGCACCGGTCAGTCGCAGTTTTATGTGTTGACTATTGTGGGGGGGGTTGCGGTGTTGCTGGCGTTGATTATTTGGCAGTTTTAAACCGCAGGTGAACAGTTGACAGTTGACAGTTGACAGTTGACAGTTGTTATTCAAATTTAAACCGCAGATGATAGCAGATGAACGCAGATGATTTTATTTGGGGTTTGTCTGCTTTTTTATCTAATTTTATTCAAAATCGATCGGCCACAATTCGGTCACCGCAACTTCCCAACCGGGCAAAAGTTCGGGAATTGAAATCATGTCGCCGTCTCTCAATACCACTGGCTCTGCTTTCGGAGTGTAAATTGTTACTGTGCGCTTGTCTGGGTCGATTAATATTCCTACTTTTGCTCCGAGTTCGATAAATGATAAAATTTTTTCTCGGAGGGGTTTGATGCGATCGGACTGAGATTTGATTTCTACAACTAAGTCGGGAACGAGTTCGGCAAAATACCTTTTACTTTGTTTAAGGCGATCGGCTGTCACAAACGAAACATCGGGAGATCTCAGATCGGAATTGGGGAGGATAAACCCGCCGCTAGATTCAAATACCCGTCCGAGTTTGCGGGGTTTGACCCAGTTAAGTAAAAGTTTGCCAAACTCTGCCCCAATTTCGCTCGATACAATGTCTGATGGGCCCATAATGATCATCTTCCCGTCTACCAGTTCTAATTGGTAGTCTAGATGCGCTTCCGAGAGTATACTTTGCAGTTGTTCCAAGTCGGCAACGGTGAGGCGGGTGGAAGGAGAACCGGATTTAATTTGCAAATCTTCTGGCTCTGTAAGACTTGAGGTCATAGGAGGATTCCAGAGACATTTGAATCTATGTTAACAAGAAAATGGGCCGATCGCTTTTATATGTAGTTGCTTTGCGTTAATGTTAAATATAGCTCTAAATACTGTGTAACAAAGGAAAGTTTTAATTGATGCTCAGTGCTTTAATCTGGATACCAATGTTGGCCGCTGCCCTGATTGGGCTCTGGCCTGGTTCAGTGAGTTCTAAAATAGTTCGGAATGTCGCGATCGCCATTGCGGGTATAACTTTTATTCTCTCGGTGATTTTGGCATTTCAGTTTGATGCCAGTACCAGTCAGTTGCAGTTTGCGGAATTCATTCCTTGGATAGATGTTTTGGGATTGAATTACAATCTCGGTGTTGATGGTTTGGCTCTGCCTTTGGTAATTTTAAATACTCTGCTGACAGGGATAGCTATTTACGCTACGGATGAGTCGATCCGCAGACCTCGACTTTATTATTCTTTGATTCTGTTAATTACCGGCGGCGTAACAGGGGCTTTTTTATCTCAAAATTTGCTGCTGTTTTTCCTGTTTTTTGAGGTAGAATTGATTCCGCTTTACCTGTTAATTGCGATTTGGGGAGGCGAGCGCCGGGGTTATGCTGCTACTAAGTTTTTAATCTATACTGCATTTTCGGGAATTGTGCTCCTGGCTGCTTTCTTGGGTACTGGTTGGCTTAGCGGTGCTTCGAGTTTCGATATGGTTGGTGCAGCGGGCGCATCGCATTTGCAAGGAGGATTGCCATTGCCTTTGGTAAGGCAAATTGTTTTGCTGGCAGGGGTGTTGCTGGCTTTTGGTATTAAAATGCCTTTGGTGCCTTTTCATACTTGGCTGCCGGATGCTCACGTAGAAGCTTCGACGCCGGTTTCGGTGCTGCTGGCGGGGGTGCTTTTGAAGCTGGGAACTTATGGGATGCTGCGTTTTGGTTTGGGTTTGTTTCCAGATGCGTGGGCGGTGGCGGCACCTTGGTTGGCGAGTTGGGCGGTGGTAAGCGTGCTTTACGGGGCGAGTTGCGCGATCGCCCAAAAAGATATGAAAAAAATTGTAGCTTACAGTTCGATCGCTCACATGGGCTACATTTTGTTAGCTAGCGCCGCAGCTACTCCGATTAGTATGCTGGGAACAGTTTTGCAAATGGTTAGCCACGGTTTAATTTCGGGGCTGCTATTTTTGAGTGTCGGCGTTGTTTACAAAAAATCCGGCACCCGCAACATCGATGTGCTCAAAGGTTTATTCAATCCCGATCGCGGTTTGCCGATGATTGGCAGTTTAATGATCCTCGGCGTGATGGCTAGTGCCGGCATTCCGGGTTTGGCTGGATTTATTGCTGAATTTTTGATATTTCGGGGCAGTTTGCCAGTGTTTCCCCTGCAAACTTTGCTCTGCATGATCGGCACTGGTTTAACTTCAGTTTACTTTTTAATTATGGTCAACCGCGCCTTTTTCGGCCGCCTTTCAGATGTGGTGGTAAATTTGCCGCAAGTCCGCTGGCGCGATCGCATTCCTTCGCTGGTTTTAGCAGTAATTATCGCCATCATGGGAGTGCAGCCGGGAGTTTTAGTTGCTTTGAGCGAAAAAACTGCGATCGGAATGGTTGCTAATGTGCCACCCCAAGTTAAAGTGATTGCTCAAAACTTGAAATAAAATATGACCTAGGTTCGTAGTGAGGAATGCAAATCCTCTCTTAACAGCTTTTAGTCCATAGGTTCGTAGTGAGGAGTGCAAGTCCTCTCTTAACAGCTTTTAGCCCATCATTAAAGGACTAAAGTCCTTACTACAAACTTATTTCTTCGTTCTTCCTTCTATTCAGGCTTAATTAAAATGACAAGTACCGTATTAAAACCATCTTCCCATCCCCTATCCGCATACATTGACATCTTGGAATCAGGCCAAGCTTTACTGCCTGAATCTACGGAAAATGTAGTTGAAGTTGTCGGCGTGCTAAAAAGTTATGCTATTGTTTTAGATGCCTATTCTCGCAATCTCAATTATATTGCAGAAGAACAGTTTTTAGTGCTTTTCCCATTTTTTAAATATTTCAATGGAGAGGTGACGCTGCCGAAATTAATTCGCTATTTGTGGCACGATCGCATTAATTTTGAGTATGCTGAGTATTGCATGAGAACAATGCTTTGGCACGGCGGCGGTGGTTTGGATAGTTATTTGGATTCCCCGGAATTTAGCAGTTTGGTCGAAAAGGCGATCGCTGCTAAATTGAAAGGCAATTTTTTCATGCAGGGACTCAACAAAACCTTTCCTGATTTTTTGCCTGAACAAGTGCGGATGCTGGCTTATTACACCGGTCTCGGTCAGTTTTGGCGGGTAATGAGCGATTTGTTTATCGACTTATCTGATTCCTACGATCGAGGGGAAACTAAGTCTATTTCTGACGTTGTTAATTTTGTTAAAGCCGGTTTAGTAGCTGCCGCCAGTCTGCCAATTACTTACAGCGTCAAGATTCACGGTCAAGTCTACGATATCATTCCGGGCTCGGCTAACTTAACATTTTTACCAGATGTAGCCGTGCCTTATGTAGAGGCTGTTTTCTTTCGGGGCACAGCTTTTTTTGGCACAGTTTCCTACAACGCTCAAGCCCATCAAATCCCGGAAAAACAAAAAGATTTTGCCTACGGGGCTTTGTTTGCTGACCCTTTACCGATTGGAGGTGCTGGGATTCCGCCAACTCAATTGATGCAAGATATGCGTCATTATTTGCCGGAGTATTTGCACGAAGTTTATCGCACTAGCTGTCGCGGTGAAGATGATGTGCGGGTGCAAATTTGTCAGAGTTTTCAAAAGTCGATGTTTTGCGTAACGACGGCGACTATTTTGGGTTTAGCACCTCATCCCATGAATACCTCCGATCCAGAGGAAAGAAAGGCTAATCGGGCTTATTTGGAAGGTTGGATGGATCGATTTGGGAATTCTCGCTTGGATTGGGCAAATCAGCCAACTAACCGGGCCTGTCAATTGTTCCCCGAACGGTAGACAGTAATTGTAGGGTGCGTGACAAGGAGAAATATTTGATTCGCTGCTTGTGACGGCGGAGTGTCGCGCACCCCGGTAAAAAGTTGCCTGCTTGTGTGGGGAAAAATTAGCAACTATTCTTTATAAAAAATTAATCTTTCCGAACTCAAGCAGTAGGGCGATAGTAAATTAAATAAGTTTTATTTATTACACACACATATATATATATATATAATTTAAATCATATAAATATTGAACTTGCTTATAGGAAACAGTAAAGTGATAGTTAATTAGCCAAAAATAAACGGATTTATGCAAATTTCAGTTTATTAGAGGCGAACGTAAGAATAAAATTTAAGAGGGGTACAAAACTAAGTTGTAAATTCTATTTTGTGTAGGGCAATTCATGAGTTAGCTCGCTCAATGCTTGACACAGCCTAAGTTGAGGAATTTTCACAGATTTTAGTTAGTGGGATTTACTGGTATTTGAGAAGGTGCGATCGCCTTCTGTAAAACCCACAAATAAAATTAGCATCTAGTTCCCGATTTCAGCATAACTGCACAGGTGACTCGCGCGAGATGTGTAGCAATATCTTATTGCTGTAGGTTGGTGCGTGCGTTCAGTGACACGCACAAACTAATCCACAAATTCCTACGCTTTGCCAGAGGAAGAATGCTGACTTAGGGCGATTGAAACATTAATTATCCAATTGTTTTTTGGTTGAGATAAACTCCAAGGCAAATGTCTGCCAATTGGTCCAGTCAATTAGATACTAACGACTGATTAAATTTAGTCACTAAACCAGTGCCTAACCATCCAAGCAAACTTGATTGAGGAATAAAAAAATGAGCGGTTACAGTTTATTTAGACAAATCCCAGGGGGTACTGGAAGTGATACTGTTCGTTTGCCGAACATAGTCGCAAATCAGCGTACTAATATCAATGTAATAACTGGGAACAAAGATAACTTTACCCCTTTTTTAACGGTCAATAATCCTAGTGGCACCGAGATTGCAAATGGTAACAATGCCATTTTTACCCCCCCAGTAGGCGGTGAGTTCACGGGGATTGTTCGGGACAATACAGGGACAGTTAAACAGACAACGCCGTACACAGTCGAAGTTAATTTAGAGCCGAACAAGCTTAACGACGCTAGGGATGCTGATACTCCAGCCTTTACCCCCGGAAATTATCCAGGGTGGGTAGGTTCCACTGACCAATTCGACTACTACCGCATTGAAGGGCCGGATGTTGGTAAGTTGACGGCGACTCTGACAGGTATAGATGGTCAAGTCGCTGTAAGATTAGTGGACAACGGCGGATTTCCAAAAGCTACAGCAACAACAACAAACAGTAACGAGACTGCAATTCAATTAGAGTTTCTGATACCTTCAGCGAACGAAAGATATTTTTTGGAAGTTGCTGCTAAAGATATTAAGACGGCGGGTGAGGGTCGGGGTGATGGTAAAAACAACAGTAGCAAATACAATCTGAATTTGGCATTTGCTACTCCAACTTCACCAACTCCGACACCACCACCAACTCCGACACCACCACCAACTCCGACACCACCACCAACTCCAACACCACCACCAACTCCGACACCACCACCAACTCCGACACCACCACCAACTCCGACACCACCACCAACTCCGACACCAACACCAACACCAACACCCACTCTCGGTACGCCTGTATCGATCGCGACACCTGCAATCAATGCCCCCGCCCCTGGCAATCCTACTGGACAACCAGCAAACACCGTTAACGGTCAGTTTTACAACCTCTCAGACAGTAATGACAATATTGTGCTGTCATCACTTCCCCCCGCTGCTGCGGGCAAACAAATTTTGGCGCTATCTGGCAGCGACAATATTACCGGGACAGGCGGCATTGATAACATTAACGGAATGCAAGGAGCCGATACAATCGACGGAGGGGCTGGCAACGACTCTTTAACAGGCGGTAAAGAGTCGGATGAGATTGATGGCGGTACTGGCGACGACCAGATATTCGGCAACAATGAGAACGATACTCTTACTGGAGGAGATGGCAATGACAATATTCGGGGCGGTAAAGAAAATGATGTCCTGAATGGCGGTAACGGCGACGACTTAGTGGGTGGCGATCGCGGTCAAGACATCCTCACAGGTAATGGCGGACGCGATACATTTATCCTAGGCGGCGGGCAGGCGGCAGCAACCCGCTTAGCAGATGCAGATGTGATTGTAGACTTTAATGGGGACAGAATTGGTCTAACTGACGGAAATACATTTGCCAGCCTTACTTTTGAAGCTGTAAGTTTGAACCTGAATGGAGGATCTCCTGTCAGTGCTACGGCAATTAAACTCGGTACTAACTATTTGGGTATCGTTCAAGGGGTTGCTCAAAGCTCCCTTACGGCAAATGTTTTTGTTGTAGTATAGTTTGTGTAACGCGGGCTTTGTGGGCCCCACTTGAGTGGAATTAAGTGCGATCGCCTTTGAGTTTGACTTGGGGGCGATCGCACTTTGCTTTAATTTAGAGGCGATCGGATTTCTTGCCTGGATCGAGAGAGATGTCCCCGACACAGAGGCTGTTGAGATTGTGCAATAGACATTTCCAGAAAAGCCAGTCTTGAACACGCAGGATGCCTGTTCCACAATAATTATTGGAGATTTCTAATGAATAAATTAACATTCCTAGACGCAATTGTCACACTTTAACAACGCTGTATGGTGCGTCAGTCTTGAGTTTAGTATGAAAACTTGGGGTTTTCCTTTCCTGACGCACCCTACCTTATGTGCTAGATTTGATAGAGCAGAAGGAAAAAGTCATTAGTTAGTTGTCACTTGTTATTTGTTATTTGTTATTTGTTCGTTTTTAGTTCTAATAGCCAATAGCTAATAACCAATAACTAATAACCAATAACCAATAACCCAACTATTTAGATTCGGACGAGAAGACTCAGGCCGTGAGAGTCCGTGCCGCAAGTTCCCAGCAAACCATAAGTTTCTGCTAAATCTTTGACTAAAGCAGTTTGTTTGGGGCTTGGTTTCCAAGGATTGGGATTACCGTAAGCATAGTAAATCTCTACACCGTCAATGCCGAAACGGGCTGCTTCTGGGATTAGTTTATCTCCAGTCGATCGATACCTGCAAGGATGTGCGAGAACTGCTAAACCTCCTGCTTCATGAATAGCTTCAATTACCCTGGCTGCTGAATAACAATAAGTGCCTTCTGTGCTTTTACCTCGCAAGTAAGGTTTGAGACTGGGATGTTGCGGATCAAAGGCGTAACCGAGAATGTGTACCTCATTGTTGAGTAATTCGGCATTAATTTCAGCGCCTGTCCAGAGACTAGGTGCTTCGCTATTTTTGTCGGGATGGTTTAATTTCCAATTATCCAGCCAAATTTGAGCTTTAACGTAGCCTTCGGTGCTGTGGTGGTCGGTGATAGCTAAGCCCTTGAGACCGCGGGCTATGGCTTGTTCCATCAATTTCTCTGGCTGCAATCGGCCGTCGGAGTAGACTGTGTGCATATGAAAATTATAGGAACCCGGACAGCTATCGGCATCAATTGTCTGGAAGACTTGTTTGAGTGCTGAGATATTCTGGGCTTCTGGTTTGAGACTAGAAGCGGGGGAGGCAGCGAAATTGACAGCCATAAGCGTTATTATAAAAAAAACTAACCTTGTTTAATATATCTAATAAATTGATATGTTGCACCTGTGGCAATAGTCTGCTGTGGGATTGAAATATCTGGCGGATTGTTGCGTTCGGCACAATATCTCAATTCACTCGCACATCTTGCATAATTCTCTATCCAGCATTTTATCGTCGGGTGGGGTGGGTTTATGAGATTATTGATTTTAGGCAATTTATAGTTGGTAAAACTCGCCTCTACAGGTTTGGGTAGAATGCCACAAGATATCAATTTACTCGCACCTATTGCATCATTCTCAGCAACAGGCTTTCCGGCCTGTTCCACAAAGAGTAAATTTTATTGTGGGGAGTAGGGGTTGGGCAGGAGAGCCCGCCCTTAAAGAGTAAATTTTATTGTGGGGAGTAGGGGTTGGGCAGGAGAGCCCGCCCTTCAAAGGTTTGTGGAAAATGCCACAAGATATCAATTCAATCGCACTTTAAACCAGCCGCTGCGGCTGTGGGAAATTCGATCGGCACAAATGTAACTCCAAACTGTTCTCTAGAACACGGTACAATATGCGCCACTCGTTTAGGAGGGTTTTTCCGATTTCCAGTCTTCGAGTCAAACTCAATTATACCGGAGGCTCCCTCGGCTTTAAAGTTAGGATCGGCTAAGGTTTTTTGCATTCCTTCGCGGCTGGGTTCTGGCTGCATTTCTAGGGCTTTAATCAACGTCCGGGCTGCATCGTAGGTTAAAGCCGATCGAGTATTGACCGGGCCTCCCCACAATTTTTCAGCGTTTTGCGGAAATTTTTTGTCAAAACTTATTAACGGATGCCAAAACACGGATATGCCCAGTTTTTCAACAGACTTTAGCTCTTTGGCTACTTCTAACGTTCTCGGCTCGTACAGAGTCCAGGGCCCGACAATCCAATTGCGATCGCCATTAGCTTTAATCATTTCGATCGCATTTTCTAGGGCTGTAGTGACTTGACCATCGGGAATGACAAGTAAGGCTGTTTTTCCGGATTTCTCAACTTCTGTGATTGCTGCTTCGGCGTCTAACTTATTTTTAGATAAATCGTAATAATTCCTGATTCTAAAAGTCGAGCCTCCTTTGGCTTCAAATTGCTTTTTGAATTCTTCCCACAAAGAAGCGCTAAACGGACTGTTGGGATTGTAAAATACTGCGGCTTTTTTCTCACCGACCAAGAGCAGTTGATTTACTAAAGCTTCAGCTTCTATGCTAGTTGTCGGAGCCGTCCGAAAGAAAAATTTTCGAGGTTTTCGCGTCAGTTCTTCTGTGGTGCTTCCCGGAGAAATGGCGACGAGTTGATTTCGATTGTAAATATCTACTGTTTCCACAGTCATGTCGCTGGTGTAGTGTCCGATAACTGCTAGAATATCGGGCTGAGCGGCCAGATAATTAGCCCTTTGAACCGCGTAGGATTTGATATTGCCATCATCAGCAATGATGACCTTGAGACCTTTTCCTTTAAGAGCTTTTGGTTCGAGAAAGCCTTGACCGGGAAAATCTTTATTGTTTTCATTTGCAGCCAGAAGACCTAAATTAACTTCGGTTTGAGCTTGAGCAATGCCGCGGAGCAGTTCTTCGGCTAAATTTGCGTTGAGGATGCTGCCGTCCTGATTGCGGCGGATAGGGACAACAATTGCGATCGTGTAATATTCTGCATTTATTGCCTTCAGCAGAGCATTGTTGATGTAAATTAAAGTTTCTGGATCTCTGCGGTCTTCCCGCCAGGACTGTTTGAGCAATTTTAAAGCTTCGGGATAATTTGAGTCGGCAAACTCATTAATTCCCCTTTGTTTTGACCAAAGGGCGGAGGTTTGGACTAGGAGTTTTTCGCCGGAACTTACACCATCTGCGGAGGGTGTAGCCAGCGTTGGTTGCGAGGAAATTTTGGGGATTAGCGGGGAAATTCTGGGGATTAAAAGTACGATCGCCCCAAAAGCCACAATTCCCGCAAAGCCGAACAGCAGCCAGCGCCAGCCCGATCGCAACTTCCGCGAAGTTTTGGGTACCTGGGGCCCTGGGACGATCAACAAATCCAAGTCTTGCAAAACTTCATCCACAGATTGGTAGCGGTCTTGAAAGTGGAAACGCACCATCTTGGTTAAAATATTTTTAAGCTTGTCGCTAACCGGTTCAGATGTTAAATAATCCCAGACAATTTCACCAGTTTCGGGGTCTTGCGGCAGATTGGTGGGACGCCGCCCGGTGAGGGCTTGAATCGCGATGATTCCTACTGCATAAATATCATTGTAGGGTTGCGGGAGAGACTGTGGCTTGTATTGTTCGGCAGGCATATAACCGCTAGTGCCGATCGCCTGCGATGTGAATATTTCACCTGTAGAGTTAGAGGTAAAAGTGCTGATTTCTTTGACCGCCCCAAAATCAATTAAAACAATTTGTTGATCTGTTTCGCGCCGAATTAAGTTAGAAGGTGTAATATCGCGGTGAATAATTTTTTCTTGGTGAACCGATTTTAATATTTCCAGAACTTCCCGCAACAAAGCAACGGTATTTTGCTCATTCCACCGATCGCCTGGAGCGAGTTCTTGAATAAGCGGGTGTCCTTTAACGTATTCTTGTACTAAGTAAAAATAATCGTTTTCTTCAAAGCGATCGAATAATTCGGGAATGCGCGAGTTGTTGCCGAGACGGCACAAAGCGCTAGCCTCCCTTTCAAATCGCTGCCTTGCCCTCTCCAAGACGCGCGGATCGTTCGATGGGGGAAAAGGAATTTCCTTAACAACGCACAGAGGATTATTAGGTTTGTTTATTTGTACAGCCGTGTAGGTTCTAGCAAACCCTCCCTCTCCCAACAAAGCGATAATTTCGTAGCTTTCATGCAGGATATGCCCTAAGTTGACACACATAAATCTTCCAACACCTCTTGACAGGCTGCGGCCTTTCATGTTAATTATAAACTTTTTTATGTCCAGATACAGCTTGGCAACATATCAAATTCCTCTGTGTCTATATCCAAAACACTATAACTCTCAGCAATTACCAATTCTATATTAGTTAAGACTGAGGACTAATTATCAATTATCTTTCTGCTAACTTGCTGAGTACAAAAGCAGCTAAAAATCCGCAGACAGTAATTAGTCCAGCAAAATCGTGAGTTTCCTCGAATGCTTCGGGAATCATAGTATCTGAGATCATGGCTAAAATACCCCCTGCTGCTACGGCGGTAGTTGCGGCTATTACTTCCGCAGAAAAGTGGCTAAAAAGCGTATATCCTAACAATGCCGCGATACCGGAAATAAGTGCGATCGCGCCCCAAACTCCAAAAATGTAACCGATCGATCTCCCTGCTTTTTTCATCCCGGCGGCGCTGGAGAGTCCTTCGGGAATATTGGAGAGGAAAATTGCCGCTACTGTCACCCAACTGACAGCGCCTCCAGAAATCATGCTGACACCAACGACGATCGACTCCGGTATCCCGTCTAACAGCGCGCCGAGGGCGATGGCTAATCCGCCATCGCCTGACTCTGTTTTAGCTGGGTGCAAAGCGCCCGATCGCTTGCGGTGTTTTGCTCCCTGTTGACTCAAAAACCAATTGGCGGCTGTGTAGACAGCAGCGCCCCCCAAAAAGCCGATCGCCGTAGAGTCGAAACCGCCGCGCTTGTAAGCTTCATCCATCAGTTCAAAGGATAGCGCTGAAATCAGCACACCAGCGCCAAAAGCCATAATTGTTGCGATCGCCCGCTGAGGAATGCTCACAAAGTAACCCACCGCCGCTCCCAGTAGCAGCGCCGAACCCCCCACTAAACCCCAAAATCCTGCCTGCAACCACACTGGAAACATCAGCCCTACCTCAGAGGAAAATTTTTTATGCCCGCCTACGCCAATAAAAGAGCGGTGTAAATTCCAGCACCAAGAGCAAATGCCCAAAACCGACTTTCTCGTTCTTCTGGCAATTCTTCTTTGAGGACGTTGAGAACAATTCCTCCGGCTAAAAAAGCAAATAAAACTGCGATCGTAGTTTTTCCAATTTCAGTAGCGCTACCCAACACCCACCCCACAATAATAGCTGCTGCTAGTATCCAGCGTCCGATGCGATCGTAAATATGCTTGTGGTGTTCCCGCAAACCAGAGTCGTTCACTGCAAAGTGCAGTCCCATTGCACAAGAAAACAACAGCAGATTGGTAATACCCGGTTCTTCCCGATGCACCAGCAGATAGCCAATCAGAGCGTTGTAGATTGCAAAAGAGCCAATGTGCAACCAAAAAACACCAGGACTGGTCACATCCTCTTCGCCACGCTGACGAGATAAATTTGCAATTTGCTCCAAGCCGTAAAATACAGTCAATCCTAACAAAGCTATTAAATAAACGTGGTGTTCTAGATAGGAAATAACTCCTGCTTCTACTTGCTCTAATACCGCTTGGTGCAGATTTAATTCCGGTAAAATATGCACAAAAACATAAGCTACCGAAACCCCACCAGCCGCTGAAAGCCCGCCACTGCGAGGAATAGGAGCAAACCGCAACTTGCCGCAAAATAAATGTGTCAGCGCTAAACCAATGGCAATCAGCCCGGTTAAAGCTAAAGTATTAGGAGCCGATCGCAAAGCTGCTGTTATTACCATAATTCTGCTCAACCAAATTAATCCTGGCTTAAAGCTTTAATGACTTGGTGATACCGCTCTTGCACATCTTTCTGGTCTTGCTCCTGAGAGATTTGTTCGCGGCTACTATTTAAAATCATCTCCGCCTGACGGCGTAAAGCTTCTCGTTGTTTGGAATTGTGGGTGTAAGTGGCGATGCAAGCTATAGCTTCCAATAAGCGAATTTTTACCGCCACATCTGATTTACTGTACTGGCGAATTTGGTTAAAGGCAGTATCAACTAACCCTTCAAACGTCACTCCTTCAACAATGACGCGCAAATTTTGTTCATCGTCGTAGCGGCGATACGGCGAGGGAAAATCCCTTTGAGCGAGGCGGGATAATCCGGCGCTGAGTCGATCGATACACCGAATCGCAGTAAACGGATCGTTGATAGCAGGAGAAATCGCACGCAAGGCAATTTCAACTAACTGATCGATTGGAAATTCTACATCTTGATATTCAGTCCGTTCTTTGCCCAGAATAAAAGCATCGTTAATCTGTTTTTTCAGGCTTTGATTCACCTGTTTTTCCGGGAAAACCATCGCTACATCGCTGCCCTTGACGATAAACTTTCCCGGTCGAGTTTTCAGACGTACAAGCAGATTGGACTGACGGGCAATTTTCATTAATTCGTCGTCATCGATTGCTTGCAAATAACCCTCGCCAGTGGCTTTGATTGGACTTGCTTCCGAGTCAAAATTTGCAGGAATTTCTCCCACTTGTCGCGAGTTGTTCGCTTTACCTTCTCCGATTTTTTCGGGAAACAGACGATCTAGAGCTTTGTCTAAATCCCCACTAACCTGAGTAATTACATGGGACGCTTGAATAATGGTTGATGCGTGATGGATAAAGTAAATCAGTACGCCGATACTGGCAATTGCCAATCCGGTACCAACTGTAACCGAGAGTTGGGGTACAAAGAGGCTGTATCCTTCTCCTTCTGCATGAATGGTTCGCAGTACGAGTAAACAGTAATTGACACTCCCCTGGCTAAAGCCGAGGGGATTCTTGATTCGCAGAATCGACTTGCCGATGCAGAATTACTTCAACATCGGTAGCGGTCAACTCTCCACAAGCGTTCGGATCTAAGATCCAAGTTCCGACGTGCCCCGCCGTACTCAATCCCCGACTTAGGATGTTTCTACCTGCGTTGTGATCGCGATCTAACACACATCCACACTGACAAGCGTGAGTTCGCGTTGATAGACTTTTCTTGACAATGGTTCCGCAGCTAGAGCATTCTTGACTCGTCCCGTGGGCTGGCACGGCAATCGTAATCCTTCCGAATACTTTACCGAAATATTCCATCCACACTCGAAACATATACCAAGATGCGTCGTTAATTGATTTAGCTAAGCAGTGATTCTTCACCATATTCTTGATCCTCAAATCTTCATAGACTACACAGTCGTTGGACTGGATAACGCATCTTGCCAACTTCACGGCAAAATCTTTGCGTTGTCTACTTATTTTGAGGTGGCGTTTTCCTAGAATTACCCTAGCTTTTTTTCTATTTTCTGAACCTTTGACTCGCTTTGAAAGCCGCCTTTGAGCTTTCTTTAGTCGGCGCTCTCCTTTGCCCAGAAAACGCGGATTTTCGACGGCAACGCCATTAGAGTCTGTGTAGAACTCTTTGATCCCCACGTCTAATCCAATAGCATTACCTGTAACTTCAATCTTCTCGGAACGGTCAACTTGAACGCAAAACTGGATGTAGTATCCATCGGCTCGTTTGACTAAGCGTACTCGCTTAATCTGGGTAAGCTGATAAAAATGTAAGTCGCGCGTCCCTTTTAGTTTGAGTTTTCCGATGCCTTTTTTATCGGTAAAAGTGATAGATTTTCGGTCAGTTGCCATCCGCCACCCGGTCGTTTTATATTCGACCGAGCGATTGTCTTTCTGAAACTGCGGAAAACCCTTTTTTCCTGGGATTTTCTTTTTACAGTTGTCGTAGAATCGGGCGATTGCCGACCACGCTCTTTCTGCGCTTGATTGTCGAGCCATGCTGTTGAGTTCATCGCAAAACGTCCATTCTTTAGCTAAAACAGCACTGTACTTATTCAAGTCATACTTGTTGACTTTTTCGTTTTCCATCCAAAAGCGCAATGCTTTGTTACGGATGAACTGCACTGTTCTAATTGCTTCGTCTACAGCCTCAAATTGCTGCTTTTTTCCGTAGGCTTTGAACTCAAAAACTAGCATGACTTCGACCTCATCACGATGTTCCTTATGCTACCAGCATCAGCTTAAGGTCGCCAAAGTTGTTCACAAAGCTTTACATAGTTGCACCCTAGGTCGTAATCCTGAAATCTAATGAAAGATGCTGGGAGGCTAAGGTCGCCAAAGTTGTTCACAAAGCTTTACATAGTTGCACCCTAGGTCGTAATCCTGAAATCTAATGAAAGATGCTGGGAGGCTACAGCCTCCTTCTCCCTTTCATCCCCGGACTAAAGTCACGGGGTTTTCATGTTCGATTGTTATAAACGTGCCAATGAAAGTGCCAAGCACGATTTGATTGCCCGTATCCTGCATAAAATTACGCAGCAATCGGGGGCCAAAATTTGAACTCGCCAACTGAAGCGCCACAATAGTAATGGAAAAAGCTGTAGCAACAACGCTGACCATTGAACCGGCAACCGATGAGAGAACCGATCGCGCACCATCGGTTCCACCCGTGTAAATCCACCTCCAGTTTGGTATATTACCCGTGCGGTCAAGTGTCAGCATGGCGATCGCCAAAATCATCGACCCCGCAGCCATCAACGTCGGAATAAACCAATAGCTAGAGTGCAGCGAATCCCAAAGTTTGCTTAACTTGACATTTTTCATGAGTTGTGGTGGGGTGGCGATTGTCCGTTGCCGTCTTGTGGCGATCGCACTTCAATGAGTTTTTGCAGAGAACCGCTGATGCTGCGGGGTTTAGGAACTTCGCCATTACCAGCGGGCCATCCTTCGCGTTGACGTTTGCGATCGCCATCCGTCTCTTCGGTTTGGTCGTGAAACAAAATTTGCTGCGTAGGAAAGGGCAAGTCGATGCCATTGGCAGTCAGCTTTTCCTTAATCGCAGAAAGTACCTTGTCGCGCGATCGCAGATCGTCAATTCGTCGCGGCGGAGCAATCCACCATCGAGCGCGGATATTGACGGTACTTCCTGCAAGTTCCATCAGCAGCACGTCAGGAGCAGGGTCATTCAAAACCTCATCCACACTGTGCAGGGCTTCCATCATTAACTGCTTGGCTCGGTGAATATCATCGCCGTAGCCGATACCCACGTCGTATTCCATCCGGCGTTTATCAAAAGCCGTATTCACAGTAACAGAATTGGTGAACAATTCCGCATTGGGAATTACAATCCGGCGACCATCATAGGTTCTAATTGTTGTAGCGCGAGTTTCAATACTTTCTACCGTTCCCTCAAAGTTTTTAAACACAATCTGGTCATCGAGTTGGAATGGTTCCGTCAAAAGAATTAGGATACCAGCTAGGAAGTTTTGTAAGATATCGCGAAAGGCAAAACCAATCGCCACCCCGCTAATTCCCAGCAGTTGCACCAAATCGCCTGCTTTAAATGTGGGAATTATAATCGACAAGGCAATAAACAGACCAACCAGAACAGTAATACCCTGCGCTAACCTTCCCAACACCAGTCCCAAATTCCGGGATTGGCGGTGGTTGCGGGTAAGCCGCCTGACCGCTCTCTTAATTGACCTCCCAACAAAGAAAAAGATTGCAAAAACAATTAACGCTAGTACCATATTAGGCAGCAGGACAATGAAGCCATTGATCATGCTCTCAATCTTGTCCCAGACTGCGGATATTTCTGCTGTCATAAAACTTCCTCTTGCATCAGTCATTATTGATAGTATTAAAATTAGCCAGGTCAAACTCTATCTTAAGGTTGTAGATTACTTTAACGTGAGGCTAATTTAGGACTTACACAGCGACAGTAAATATTCGGGATGGTGCGTTACGCAGAAAGCTAACGCACCAACAATTTTTTTCAAGTGGATATCGCAGCCACATCTTGAGCGTTGAGTTTTTGTGCGATCGCATCCAGCACCCTCTGTTCTGCTTCGGAAACCTCTCCCTTACTTTCGGCAATGCGACGGCATTGAGCTAATAGCGGTACTGCAAAGTCGGGGTTAAGTTGCTCTAACAATGCACCCAATGGTTGAGGGGACTTGATGTTAGCAGCAATCCTTTTGAGAGAATCGGCATTTAATTGCAATGCCTTCAATTCTGGCAGAATATCTTCCCAGTTTTTGTTGGGATAACTTGCCAAAATCATGTGAACCATAATTTGATCCATCCCTGCTTGCTGCGCGATCGCCACATCAAGATATTTCTCGCTTTGTTGCTGAATCGCTTGCAGCGTTTCGGTTCCAGGTTCTTCAGTCTCTTCCCTCACTTTGGCTTCGTAAAACTCGCGCGCCGCATATCCCAGCGCGTACAGCATCGTAGCATTCGTACTCGCACCAATCATCGCGCCAGCCAGCGGTACGTTGCGTAAAAAGCCCAAACCAGCTCTCATTGCGTTGCTACCGCCTAGCGCTAACCCAAAAATTGCCAAAACCTCGCCTTTTCGGGCTGGCTGTTGCAAATCCATCCCATAGGCGGCGGCAATTTCATAAACCATTTCGGTTTGAATCGCAGTAGTTGCGGCTAAATCGATCGCCAGCAGTGCAGCCGCGACACCAGGTAAAATGCTGCTAGCAAATCCAACACCACCGGCGTGGATCGCTTTTTCCACCATAATGCGATGGGCAATTTCGCTGGGATCTTCATGGGGATACTTTTGTTGGAGTTCCTTGACTTGAGCTTCGGCTTTGGCTAAGTCGATGCGATCGCTGACCCCAACTAACCAATCAAGTCTGAGTACCCCTGCCACTTGTTTAACAAAGGGAAGATTGCCAACATAAGTTACCGCATCTCCGGTTCCTTGCGTCGCTTGTCCAATCAATCGATAAGTTTGTTTAGCAGCAGCTTCCCCCCAATTAATTGCTGTTTCAACAACCGTTTTGCCTGTATTCAGTGCAGATTCTGTTGTCTCGGCAATGAAATTTAACAAACCAGACTTTTGCTGTGAATTAGTTTCTTTTTTTAGGTTTGATTGGTCATCCATCACTGTTTTTTGAATTAACTACAATACGTAGCCTTCTAGCGGGGCTGTAATTGGTATCCAGCCATTCTCACCAAGACTTTGAATCGTCACATTTCGTGCGGAATCGATGATGCCAACCGCTTCGCTGTTAGCCGTCGGTTGTCGCCGAACATTAAGGCCATTCCTCGCAATAACCTGGCGACAGCTATCTGGTACTTGCGCTAGTAAAGATTCACCTTGAATCTGTGTTTTATTTGTATCAGCGGCGAACGAGGGAGCAACTAAAACCGTTGCCGTTAACAAGCTCGAACTTGTTAACCTTGTATATTTTTGCCAGATCCTCTGCTCTTGCATCGCTTGATATTCTTTTAAATCTCTATGCCAAAACCTTAGAAAATGTTTTTAGCTCGTTCATCTTCTCCAAGAAAGAATGAATCATTATCCCAATGGTATAATAAAATAATTCGACTCGCTCCTGTGGTTGTTAAACTTTCAGGTTTTCTCATCGCTAATCAAGCATAAACGCGAGGTTTGCGAGCGCCAAGAGCAGCACCAATCATTGCCGCTGCCAAACTCAGCAAAGAGCCAAGTAGAAATGACCAAGTAGCTTTAGCTGTATTACCAGCTAGATCGCGAACTTGATTTGGGTCTACATTCGGCGCTTGATTGGGTATATTAACGCCGCCCTGTTGTTGTACTTGATTGGCAATTTCTCCAGCATTAGCAGCGGCAGCACCAACAGCACCCGATATCCCGATTCCTAATAACCAAGCACTAAGTGCTAATGTAGCTCCCCAAAGAATTGCTGCATTCAAAAATGCTGTTTTCTTGGTCATCGGGCCGCAGCTTTGAGCCATCATCCAACCGCCCAAAAATAGGGAAATCAGCAAACTGATAATCGACCAAATTACGACCCCAATACCAACGGAACCTGCATCCGCCCCTGTTGCACCTGCGGTTAATCCGATCGCCATTGCCAAAGCGCTTAAAAGTAGTTGAGTGCCCAGAGCGATCGCAATTCCTGCCAAAATTGGCCCCCACCTCACTCGATCGTGGTAATCCACCAGCGGATTGACGATTGTAGGCTCAGTGAGTGGATTGCCCGATCGATCTGGATAAGTCATAAAAGATTAACCCCTGCGTTACGTTGTTGCTTGTTTTCCGTTGATGGTAACTTAATTTTACTTAATAAGTATTACTAGAATATCTACCGAGGGGCATAATATTTTTTAATTTGATTATTTTAATGATCAAAAGTAGTAATTGCGCTTATAAACCGAAATTTCATTCAGAAAAAACCCCAGCCGCTACTGGAGATGTCCTTAATTTTGTAGATCTCCCGTAGTTGTTGTAGGATGTCCCGTAGTTGAGGTGATAATAAAACCTGAGAAATCCTTGTGAGAGCTTTTGGCCTAAAGGTTGTAGGTTGGCTCAACCCAACCTACGAAGGATTAGATAAATTTATCACCTTTAGTACGGGAGAGCTAAATTCATCTACCTAAAGATATAAAAATATAAAAAAATATCGCTATCTTGATGATTTTCAATGTGCTGAATCCTTCATAAGAAGGAAGTATTAGAACTGATATCTATCTAAAGTAGGTGCAAAGCTTGATGTAGATACTACAGGAAACAACCTTGAGCAAGATACGGTTGAGGCAACAGACAAAGTACGTCGCGAAGAGTTAGATGTAAAAACAGAATGGGAATCGGATAGAAAAAAACGTAATCCGCTTTAACTCAGTCAAATAGTCTCGTTAAAAATGCAAAAATCAGGAGGAAATTTATCAGGTCTACTCGCAGGCATTTACCGTCAATCAGCGTAGCCTTTTTAGCTTTAGCCGTTAGTGTCAGTGGCACTGGTTTTGTGTTCAGTTCCCAGCAAGTTGCTGCTCAACAAGCTAAATCGAAATTTCCTGATGTACCACCGAATTACTGGGCGCGTCCGTTTATTGATTCCTTAGCTTAAAAAGAGATTGTTACCGGATATGTAAACGGAACTTTTAGACCCAAACAGGCTGTGGATCGGGATGAATTTTCGGCGATGATCCGCTAAGCTTTTAATCGAGCAAGCGTTAGAAACATACCGAGTGGAAGTTACTTTAAGGATGTGCCTAAAAACTATTGGGCAGAAACTCCGATTAAAGAAGCTTATGAAGCGGGATTTATGAATGATTTTCCCGGAAATGAGTTTCGTCCGAAGCAGCCCTTGACTAAGGCACAAGCATTAGTTGTGTTAATGAGGGGTTTAAATATGGATTACAATCCCCCTGTTGTCAAAACTGATCGAGCTGCTGCAACTCCAGCAAAGCCAACTCCAGTAAATAAACGTCGAATTGCTAGGAATCGTTTGGCATTTCCCCTGGCAGCGACTGTTTTGATGCAGCCGTTATTACCTGTAGTGGCAAGGCAGCAGCCTGCGGCTGCGCCCGCTAAAAAATCGGCTAAGGCTGTTCCACCAACAACGACAAAAGCTGCAACTGCGCCTGCTAAAAATTCGGCATTAGATTTTCTCAATTCGTACTATAAAGATGCCGAGAAACTTCCTAAATATGCGGTTGAACCCGTGGCAGCAGCGACAAAGGCAAAGATAGTGGTCAACTATCCAGATCCCAGAGTTCTTAATCCCAACGAGTTGCTGAGTCGGGGTAGTGCTACTGCCCTAATTCATCAAGCTTTGGTCAATCAAGGTCAGATAGAACCGCTTCCAGACAAGGATAGTGCTAAGTACATTCCTAAGAGCCCAAGTCGCTAGTTCTGCCATCAACATTAACTTTTTTACCCCTGGATGCGATTGACTCGAAACCAGCGATAGCCGTAGGGTTCTAAGGGAATAGAGGGCGAGTCGGCATCGAGAGATTCATAAAGCCGATCGCCAAATAAATCGAACAGAGGGGTGTATTCGTGAGATTTCAGCGTAGCGGTACAAGCTTTGTCGGCTAGATTGTGGACAGCAATCACCCTCCTGCCTTGCCAGTCGCAGCAGTGGGCTAAAACCGAGGGAGAGTCGGTTTCCAGAATGTGCCACTTGCCCCTACCCAACTCAGGACATTGCTTGCGGATGCTGATTGCACGTTCACTCTAGTAATTCTGGATTTTGGATTTTAGATTTTAGATTGGAGTAAACGAGCTCGCGCACCAATTCTTTGAACAGCAGTTTGACTGCTTTGGCCGCCACGCGCGATCGCACCAATCGCACCGGCCGGCCGCTGGCTTTTTCAGCATCCATAATCTCGCCGAGCCGATCGCTAATGTCGTTAGCCATGCGGCAGCGCTTCACTTCGACTCGCGTAAAAATCCACTGCCACAAGGCTTTGCGACACAAATCCGAACCGCCGACAACTTTTGATTTTTGCAAGTCGCCGCTGCTTTCTTGAGATGGCGCGTATCCTAAAGCTTTGGAGAATCGGCGAAGTGATAAATGCCGCTTTGTCGGTTTGCCGGACTTGCGACCCGTGCGAATTTTGACATCGGGCTTGCCGTCAGCGGCGAGGTAATTTTCAAACGGGTAAATCTGCGACAGCAGCAGCGCCTCGACTCTGCGACCGAAACCGAATCGGGCAAAAACTTTGCGGTACGGCAAAAACTGCGACTCTGCCACTAACTTAGAAAGCTCAAATTCAAGCGTCATTTCTTCTCGCTGTAAGTCGCAAATTCTGGCAGCGTGGCGACGCAAGTCGTCAGTTATTCCCAGACCGATCGACCGTTCCAATAGCAGATCGTATTTTACCGACTGCCGTTCGCCGCAAAGCCAGCCCCACAATAACGGCACTTTTTCGCCAGACCGCAGCGATTTTATCAGTGCTACCTCTGGAAATTGCCAAGCTAAATCTTGCCTCGCGCGGTTGATGATTGGGCTTTGCACCCGGTTGAGGTGCGCGAGCCGAAGCGTTAACCGCCGGATTTGTACAATTGTGCGATCACGCATCTGCACAAATCGGCGCGGCGTATCTTGATAGTCCCAGCCATAAATTGCCAGTGCTAGCGCGTCCGCGTCGTCGTCTTTGTCTGGCAGACCGAGGTGATGCTCTCGGAACGACCGCAACTCTTTATGACCTACCAATCGCACTTCTACCCCCGCCCGCGCGAGTTGAGTTCCCCACAAAATCTGATAGTTAACCCCCGTGGGTTCCATTATGGCGATCGTGTTTTCCCGATCCAATTCCGATCCAATTAGTGCAAGTAATTCATTAATTCCGTGCGCTGTAGCAGCGAATTTGTGGAAGTTGTAGCGGTAATAAAACTCGCGCGGTTCCTCAACTTTTTCTGATATTAAGCAGCACGAAACTGAGGCTTTGCTAATATCCAAGCCAATAATTTTGGTCATTCCATTTTTGAGGGTGTGTTTGTTTAAACTCGCAATGACAGCTTATGAATCACCCAAAGGCCACATGAGCCTACTTCACTCTTAAAGCTTTTGTCTGCGAGATAGCAATTAACTAGGTTGTAGCTGAGCTTATGAACGTGCAAAAGCCTCAAGAGCTTGGTTCCATCCGAAAGCCCTAAGCCACAACCCATTTAATCGGCGGTTCGGGTTGGAATCGATCCGCTACTCCCCCTTATTAAGGGGAGTTTCGGCCGCTGATTCCTGCGCGGCGCTCGTCAGGCGGTGGTGAGAATGGAATTAGTGCTGACGAGGGCAACGTACACGTATATGTAGTCAAGGTTGCGGTTCAACGCTGCGGTAAATTCATCGGTTGAGTAGCTCCTGAGCAAGTAGTTAGCAGCGTTAACGTACTCGCTCAAACATTTATCGTGGGGTTGTTTCCGCAACAATCCCCGCGATTTTGCTTCTTTGATGATTTCAAAAATTTCTCGTTTTTTGGCATCGCTGAAATCACCAAATTGTTCCTTGGCGGATTGCACTAAGTCGGCAATCTGTCTGTTTTGAGTTTGATTCATGGTAAATTGGTAAATGGCATTGTGAAAGAAATAGTCAAGATAGCTTGGAATTAAGTGGTTGGAATCGGGATTCAACCGCTTTTTTTGTCTTTGAGTTAAAGTTGCTTGAAAACGTAAAGACCCTTATCCGGTGGATTTTCTTTGACTTGTTGAGCCAACGGCATCATTACGTGATTGATAAACTGTTCTATTTCGTCTGCCTCTACTGGTTCTTGATGAATAGCTGCTTGAGTTGCTATATCCCGCGCTAATTCTTCGCAAGGTTTGTCAACAATTTCGCTAAGTAAATTGAGCAAAATTGAATTGGTTCTCGAACACTCAAAAATAAGTTTCTTTTGCTCGATTGGCAAATCTTGCAGGCTGACAGTTCCGGGTTCGGGGCTGTCGTCGGGGATTATTCGGATCGAGTTAAGGTTTAGCTCGCAAGTATTCAGAGAATTATTGAGCGTTTCTGCTAGCTCTTCAAGCTCGCGGTAATTGCCACAACTTTTGAGAATCAAGTCGTCGGCGTGAAGTCCGAGGGCGATAATTTCTGCTTTTTGCTCAGGGCGAAACGCGGGCAAGTCAGAATGCCGGTAGGTGAAAGTATTGTGAGACATGGTTTTTTGAAACTAGCTAGGATGAGTCGGACTTATCGCCCGATCTAATGGGAGTGATAGCTTTTTGATAGCTTTTTGATAGCTTTTTACCAAAGCCTGATGCGGGTTTGGTTTTAGGCCAAGATTTCTCTAAACTGTCCAAGACTTCCTCTTCTTCCGGTGTCAGTTCCGTCTCTTCCTCGTCATCGGGCGGTTCTTCATCGGGCGGTTCGGTGCCGCCGATGAGCATTTCGAGGTAGTTATACACTGCCATGCCCGCTGCTGCTGCTTTCTGTTCCAGCAGTTGGTAAGCTTTGCCGCTAACCCGGACTTGCTTGGCTCTGTCCTCCGGGTTTTCGTCAAGAGTTTCAGCAATCTTGGCCGCCGTGATTAAATGCGGGGAAAAACTATCTACGACGGTCTGCCATTTGTCTTGAAGTTGTGAATCGCCGTACTCGTCAACTTTGGCAAATTTGAGCAGTGGCAGCGCTTGAGCTACGCAGTTGGGTAAGATTTTGAATTTCGCTTTGATGAGCCGGAGACAGATTTGAGCGGCTTGGATAATCTTTTTGCAGTAGAAGTGCGATCGCCCTAATGCTCGATTGCAGTATTCGGCAAAGTCCTGGTACTGCCGTTTGTAGAGACGGTAGCGACGCACGGCTTCGAGCATGATTCCTTGCCGCACGTAGTCGAGGAAAGAGCGTTTAATACGCTGGGTGAGTACGGCAATATCGTTGTGTGGTACTTCCTGAAAAACTTCGGATTCAAAGTCTAGGAGCGGTTGGAATTCACTTTCTGGGGGTTCCCAGTAAATGTCGTTAAAGTCGGCGGTGAGTTGCATTAAAAGTAAGGGGTAATGGTGTCGTCTTCGCTTAAAAGAGCGGCAGCGAGGGTTTCTTCTGCGAAGTCCAGGAGCGGTTGATATTCCGCTCCTGGTAGCATCCCCCACTCATTTGTAAAATCAGA
>NZ_JAUBTS010000043.1:57098-63353 GCF_036705105.1 Microcoleus sp. B9-D4 | reverse complement strand
CAGTCAACAGTCAACAGTCAACAGTCAACAGTCAACAGTCAACAGTCAACAGTCAACAGTCAACAGTCAACAGTCAACAGTCAACAGTCAAATAATAAACCTACAAAAAAGGCAAGAAAATCATGTCTGTTTTGATTGCAGTAGAACAAGTCGGAAAAGTATTTAATTTAACAGACGGCGGCACATACATAGCCCTCAAAGGCATCGACTTAGAAATTAAAAAAGGAGAATTTATCTCCTTAATCGGACACTCCGGCTGCGGTAAATCTACGCTACTAAATATGGTTGCAGGTTTGGATCTACCGACAGAAGGATTGGTGACGATCGACGGACAAAGAATCACCCAGCCCGGCCCCGATCGCATGGTAGTATTCCAAAACTATTCGCTGCTACCTTGGCGGACGGTCAGAGAAAACATTACCCTAGCCGTAGACTCGGTAATGAGTGGCTTACCCAAAGCCGAACGCCTCGAAATCATTCAAAAACACATCGACATGGTGGGGTTGACGCCTCACGCCGAAAAACAACCTGCATTGCTATCAGGGGGACAAAAACAGCGCGTGGCGATCGCCCGTGCTCTGGCCCTGCGCCCCAAACTGTTACTCTTAGACGAACCCTTCGGCGCTTTGGATGCTTTGACTCGCGGCAACTTGCAAGAAAAGTTGATGGAAATTTGCCAAGAGTACGAAATCAGCGCCCTGATGGTAACGCACGATGTGGATGAGGCCGTGTTGCTGAGCGATCGCATTGTCATGCTCACCAACGGCCCAGAATCGAAGATTGGCGGCATTCTCGAAGTAGACATCCCCCGCCCCCGCAAACGGATGGAAGTAGTCTCACACCCCAGCTACTACGCTCTACGTAGCGAAATGATTTACTTCCTCAACCAGCAGAAGCGCGTCAAAAAACTGCGGGCGCGGAAAGTACCCGCGATCGCCCGCCACGGCCTGGAAAAAGTGAACCTCGAACTCGGCTTTATTCCGCTGGCAGCCTGTGCTCCCCTCGCTGTCGCCAAAGAAAAAGGCTTTTTTGCCAAACACGGACTCGATGAAGTCCACCTCGTGCGGGAAACAAGCTGGCGCGGCATCGTAGACGGCATCGCCGCAGGTTACTTAGACGCAGCTCAAATGCCCTCTGGGATGGCGATGTGGTTGAGCTTGGGGGGCCACCAAGAGCAGCCGATTCCGACGGTTACAGCCCTCACCATGAGCCGCAATGGTAACGGAATTACCCTCGCGAGGCGCTTTTACGACCAAGGGATCTACACTCTGGCAGACTTTAAAAAAATGCTCCAGAGAACGCCCGCGCAAACCCACCGTATGGGCATCGTTCACCCTTCTTCGATGCACAACCTGTTGCTGCGTTACTGGCTGGCTTCCGGCGGCATTGACCCGGATCGCGATGTGTTGCTGAAAAATATCCCACCGGCTCAGATGATCGTTGACTTGCAGGGCGGCACGATTGACGGTTTCTGCGTCGGCGAACCTTGGAACTTGCGGGCCTCGATGGAAGGAGTCGGCTTTACGGTGGCGACAGATTTGGAACTGTGGCCGGGGCATCCGGGAAAAATTTTGGGGGTGCGGGAAGACTGGGCAAATGCTTATCCCAACACTCACATTGCTCTCGTCAAAGCTTTGCTCGAAGCTTGCCACTATTGCGCCGATCCAAATCACGCCGCCGAGGTTTCGGAAATTGTCGCGGGAAGGGAGTACGTCGCTACTGATAAGAGTTACATCCAACTCGGCGACCCGAAATCTGTTGCTTGCAACCTCGATACTCCGATGCGGGAATACGCCCACCACTTGTTTTCTGGAGAGGGGGTGAATCGCCCAAGCCGCACAGAACAACTCTGGCACATGGTACAGATGGCGCGCTGGGGCGATACTGTGTTCCCGCGCAACTGGGTGGAAATTCTGGAGCGGGTGGTGCGAGTCGGTGCGTTCAGCACGGCGGCGCGAGAGCTGGGGATGGCTGATATTACTTACACTCGCGGTTCTCTCAGCTTGTTTGACGGCTCGGTGTTTAATGCTGACGATCCGATCGGCTATCTCAACAATCTGGCGATTAAACGCGATTTCACGATGGCTGAAGTTGTACTCGATTCCGGCCGCCGAGCTGCTTAGAGCGGTTTTTAGTTCGATAAAAACAGGGTAATTGCTAATTGTTAGTTGTTAGTTGTTGGTTGTTAGTTGTTAATTGTTAACTGCTAATTGCTAGTTAGTAATTCCCTCTTCCTTCTTCCCTCTTGCCTCTTCCTTCTTGCCTCGCAAATCACCCACTCACAACTTCCTAAACCCATGCTCAACACCACTAAAAACCAGACGAACACCAAAACTAAAATCCAGCCGGGAAAAGGCCGCCGCCAACCTTTTTTGGTGATGGACAATGTTTACAAAGAATATCCAAATGGTTACAGGGCTTTAGAAAACGTCAATCTGAATGTAGCTGAGGGAGAGTTTATTACTCTGATCGGACACTCGGGCTGCGGCAAATCAACACTGTTAAATATGGTGTCGGGTTTTAGCCATCCGAGCTCCGGTAGTGTGACGATTAACGGGCAGCGGATTACGAAGCCTGGCCCAGATCGCATGGTGGTGTTTCAGGGTTACGCTTTGTTACCTTGGCGGACGGTGTTTGAAAATGTTTACCTTGCGGTTAATGCTGTATTTCCTGAGAAGTCGAAGGTCGAAAAAAATGCGATCGTCAAAGAGCATTTGGCGATGGTGGGATTGACAGAAGCTGCTGAGAAAAGACCGCCGCAAATTTCGGGGGGGATGAAGCAGCGGGTTTCGATCGCCCGCGCCTTGGCAATTCGCCCGAAAGTGCTGATTTTAGACGAACCTTTTGGTGCTCTGGACGCAATTACTAAGGAGGAATTGCAAGAAGAGTTGCTCAAAATCTGGAACGATCACCGCTGTACGGTGTTGATGATTACTCACGATATTGATGAAGCGCTGTTTTTGGCCGATCGACTGGTGATGATGACTAATGGCCCGTCGGCGACAATTGGCGAAGTTTTGGAGATTCCTTTTCCGCGTCCGCGCGATCGGGTTCAAATGATGGAAGATCCAGAATACTACAATTTGCGGAACTACGCCCTAGATTTCCTGTTCCGTCGTTTTGCACACGATCACGATGCCTAATCGGTTGGGAAATCAAAGTTAAAGAGGAGAATTATGAGACTTCTCGAACAAGTTTAATTCTTGTGCGGAGTAGGGGTTGGGCATCCTGCCTGCCCAAGACGAGCTTTTTTGCAGAAGTCTATTGAAAAGTTTAAGCCCCAGTGTTCCCCGATGTCAGGGGAAAATCGCTACGGGCGCAATTTTCCCGATCCGGTTGGGTAAACTGAAGCTTAATGGTGGGCGAGAAGTTTTTTCGGACGTTCGGATCTTTTTCCCAGCTTTTACGTCTACCAGCGAAGAGACCCGATTGCCTAGCTGTCGGTAAGCTGGCATGAACATAGCCCGCCTTCGATTGAGGGTGGGCTTCTTCTTGATGTTATTAACGGTTTGTGGGCGATCGGTGGTTGGTGCATTCCACCCTGGGAACTGGCACACTGCGGGAACGTTTATCGGTGTTTCATGGGTTAAGGCTGTTGTCAATATAAAGGTTTTCAGTTGAGTGAACTACAGATGCTCGGCTAGGGAAACGGCTGAGCCTAAGTCCGGCGCGGGGTTCTGTGACTTTTAACAATTGGTATAAGAGTGATGATTGTAGCAAGACTTTTTTAAATTTGTATTACTCAGGTTTGTACGGAAAACTCCTCTGGGTCAATATCCCAATTTACCCAGCGAATTGCTTCTTTAGCTGATTCTATCTCAGGCGGCACTCGCAAAGCGTGAATGTGTCCCGTGCTCGGACAAGTCATTTTTAACAAATAAACTGGCTTTGCATTACCCACCCCATCAAAATCATCGTCAAACTCGATGCTTAAGAGAGTGTATTCCTGCCAACTGTCTAATTCTGTCACCGCTAGTTCTTGACAAATGCGATCGTAAGTAATTCCCTGAATTAACACTCGCCTAATTTCCGCATTCTGTTCCTTTACTTCCGGTGATTTTTTGCCAATTATCGCGTAAGCCGATTTAACTGTTTCCGCAGCTTGCGAGCGATTTATCGGGCCAGTGGAAAGCGATCTCGCTCTCCATTTTTCCCGATAAACAGGAATTAAAGCTGCTTGTTCTGGCGTTAGTTTTTTAACCTTAGTCTGCGACATACCTCCAACCTTGTGGCTCATATTCCCGCTGAATTCGCACCATCCAATTACCTTCGGGAATTGCGATCGCATGGTGTTCTTCGTGACTCAATAAAGCTGTCGGTGAAAGCACCCGCAAGTACAGAGTGCCGTCTTTTTCGTAAAGTTCAGCTTGTCCCTCAATAATCTGGTGAGAATGTCCGGTGACTTCACCTTCGGCGAGAGTTAGGTGAGGTTTTTTTTCTCCTTCGATTTTCGGTACGGGGGTGAGAATCACGTCGCCTTGTCGGATGGGTTGCATAGGTTTTTTCTAAATTTTGTTTGCTGATTAGTCTTGGACGCACGGGTGGTCAGAAACCGGGTTTTTTACAAAAATACTCGATTAGAGTCCTTAATCTCGATAAAAAACCCGGTTTCTTTGATGTTGATGCGTCCGAGACTGGTAGTGTCGATCGATCTTTTCTACCACTCTCTTATACTACATTAGTAATACAGGAGCGTCAAGGGCGATCGACAAACTATATTCGATAACTGTTTGCTGCACTGACAGGCGTTATGTTTGAGGGTAAAAGTGCGCTCGGAAACAGTCGCCTGGGTGGGGGCGGGTTGATGTAGATTGTCGGTGGGAGTTGGAGATTGTTGGTGAACCCGCCCCTACAAATATTGCGGTTAATTTGAATCGGGGTTTTAACCGCCGACTATTATCGCCCAAAACTTCAAGTTTGCACCGAAAAATCCTCATAATCGACATCCCAATTCACCCAGCGAATCGCTTCCCTTGCAGATTGCATCTCAGGTGGAACCCGCAAAGCGTGAATGAATTCCGTGCTCGGACAAGTCATTTTTAACAAGTAAATTGGCTCTTTTTCAGGAACATCATCATCCCTCTTGAAATCATCAGGATCAAAGCCATCAATATCAGCATCAATTCTGAGCAGCGTGTATTCTTGCCAGCAATCTAATTCTGTGGCTTGCAATTCTTGGCAAATTCTAGCATAACCAATTCCCTGAATTAACACTCGCCTGAGTTCGGCATTGTCTTCTTCTAAAATCCAGGTAGGTTGCCATTGACTAGGGTGAACTTGTCCGTATTTTTCGGGCAAGGTGACGCCGTGGTAGGAATAGAGTTTGTAACCGTCGCTAAATTCGATCGCGCTTTCGCCTTCTGCGTGGAGGCGATTTTGGCTGTCGAAGGAGAGTTTGGTTGGGCGCGAGCACACATAGCAAACATTCTCAAAGGTCAAAATCCAGCCACATTCTACTAAAATCTGTTTCAGGCATTCAAAAGCTTTTTGTGCCTCTGGTTCGAGTACAATGCCCGATGCAGAAAGACAGAATTCAGCAAGAGCGAGAGCCTCCAGCACATATTTCGGAGTAACTATCAACCTTAAGTAGTTCCCATAGCCGGATAATTCTTTATTCAATTGTTGTTTTAGCTGTTCCTCCCATATAATTAATTCCGAAAGTTCCTGCCGCAATTCTGTTATTAAGTGAAATGGGTGCAGCGCATTTTTTACCAGTTTGTCAACTCGCTTTCTCAACTCTGTTTCCGTCGCTATTTTCAGCCTTTGTCTTTGTGCTAACCCTGCTTGGGGGCTGCTGCAAAAAAATATTTCAGGGGCTTGTAAACCGATGGCCTCGTAGGCAGCTTTAAGGGCGGCTGTGGCTTTAGGGTGAGAGATGGGTTTGCTAGAGTTGGCGAGAGTTCCCCACTTTTGACGACACGCTTCGATGAGAGCCTTCTTTTCAGCGATAAAGTTTACATTCAGATATATCAAATTAGTCAGAGATTGCAGGGGTGTGATGTCTGATATTTGATTGCTGTCGAGATCCAGCTCAGTCAAATTAGTCAGAGATTGCAGAGGCGTGATGTCTGATATTTGATTGCTGTACAGATACAGCTTAGTCAAATTAGTCAGAGATTGGAGAGGCGTGATGTCTGATATTTGATTGTCGCCCAGATTCAGACAAGTCAAATTAGTTAGAGATTGCAGAGGCGTGATGTCTGATATTTGATTGTCGCCCAGATCCAGCTCAGTCAAATTAGTCAGAGATTGCAG
>NZ_JAUBTS010000043.1:0-56998 GCF_036705105.1 Microcoleus sp. B9-D4 | reverse complement strand
AGAGATTGCAGAGGCGTGATGTCTGATATTTGATTGTCGCCCAGATCCAGCTCAGTCAAATTAGTCAGAGATTGCAGGGGTGTGATGTCTGATCTTTGATTGTCGCGCAGATTCAGACAAGTCAAATTAGTCAGAGATTGCAGGGGTGTGATGTCTGATATTTGATTGCTGTCGAGATCCAGCTCAGTCAAATGAGTCAGAGATTGCAGGGGTGTGATGTCTGATATTTGATTGCCGTACAGCTCCAGATACTTCTTACTTGACACTATCGCTATCGCTTCCTCAATAATGTAAGAAATGCCAGTGCATTCTAACAGCACCTCAACTGTATGTCTTGCTTCTTTTGAAAGGCTGTCTTTGTGCAACCACCATTCGGAAAAGCTGCTGAATTTTGCTGGATTTGGCTGTTGTTCTGACATGGCAATATTATTTTAATTTGTTACGAAAATGAGAAGCTTTTGTCAACTTTTCCTCTAAACTGCAGAAATCCCGCGCCGAAACTCCTTAACCCCTTCAACCCTAGAAGCCATCAGCAAGCACCGAGACAGCAGGTTGATGTCTAAACCGGGCAGAACTTCGCTTTGGTCAATTTTTTCATATCCGTGCGATCGCAAATGATACAGGCCAAATACTCCATCCTCCCAAAACCAAACTTCGGGCACTCCCAAGGCTTCGTAGCGATTCAACTTGCTCTCGTTGCCGCTAGTAAATACAACTTCGATCGAGAGGTCTGCAATGCCTCCCGATGCTCTGCCAATTAAGTAAGATTGGTCTGCTTGTGCGGATGCTTTTCCTTCTTTTTCCTGGGTAAAGCTTCCTGTGGGAGTAAAATCGATTTCTTTTTCTACAAAATACGTACCCAGCAACAGGGCGATGACACCGCTGAAGACTTCATGTTATTGCGAAACTGCCAAGATTTCTACCTCACCTTTGAAATAAAAAAGTCGGATGCCGGGGGAGTCAGAAAACCCCTGCTCGATTAGCTTGAATTGTTGCCAATCAATCCAGGAGTGAATTAGGCGCTGGTCTTTTGGTTTGTCTAATGTTGCTGTCATGGCACGACCTCCTTTAACTATTTTATAGCAATTTGAATTCGCACAATTTTGCAAGCACATTGGTATGGTGCGTAACATGAAAAAAACCTGTTTAAATCGAAACGATCGATGTCTGACGCACCATACAACTTGATTGAACTATTATATTATCCTTGAAATGCGGCAACCGAAACCCGATCGCGTCCTGCTTCTTTCGCCCGATAAAGCGACTCATCGGCCATCGCAATTAGCTCCCCTGGCTGCGACTTCGCCCCCGGAATGCAGCAAGCTACACCCAAACTCAGCGTTACATATTCGCTGACAGCAGACTTAGCGTGAGCTATGTGCAAGCCCCGCACCTGTTGTGCGATCATTTCAGCTACGCAAGTGGCACCTTCAATATCGGTATTCGGCAAAACTACTACAAATTCTTCTCCACCGTAACGCGCTACTAAATCTGCCGCTCGCTTTACCGAATGCTGGATCACCGTCGCCACTTGCCGCAAACATTCATCCCCCGCTTGGTGCCCATAAGTGTCGTTGTAAAGTTTGAAATAATCAATGTCGCACATAATTAAAGACAGCGGTGCTTCTTCCCTCGCCAAACGCCGCCATTCCGTATCAAGGTATTCATTAAAAGAGTGGCGGTTTCTTACCTCAGTCAAACTGTCGTAATTTGCCAAATACTGCAAGGCTCGATTCACTGTTTCTAACTGCTGTTTCTGCTGTTGCAACTGACGGTTGAGCTCCGCCAACTGCTGTTCGGCTGAGTGCGATCGCAACAAATTTCTCACCCTCGCCAGCAATTCCCTCTCGTCAAAAGGCTTAGAGATATAATCGTCAGCACCCGCATCCAAACTTTCGATCCGAGCTTCCATCCCCGATCGCGCTGTCAAAAAGATTACCGGAGTAGATTTCAATTCTGGCGTGTTCCGAATCTCCTTGAGCAAATCCAGTCCGTTTTGTCTGGGCATAATTTGGTCGCTAACAATCAAATTGGGCTGCAAACTTTTGGCTTTTTCTAAACCTTCAACCCCGTCACTCGCCACGGCGACTCGATAGTACGGAGTTAATAAAGTTTGGAGGTAAGCTAGCAGAAAATTGTTGTCTTCTACTACCAGCAACAGCGGTAATTCTCTACTGTCACTTGTTAATTGTTCCAGATAATTTTTGTCGTCAAAACTGTTAGGTTCCGGCAGCAGTGCCGGGGGTGCGATCGCCCGGATATTTCCCGAACCCCACTCTCCGGAGCCGAATCCAGTCAGTCCAGCCAATTGGGCGATCGCGCTCACCAACTGATTCGCTTCCACCGGCTTGGACAAATGCCTCTGAAACCCCGCCTCCAGCGCTTCGGCCGAATCTTCTTCCTCAATCCCTCCCGTCAGCGCCACGGCCGGCAGCAGTTCCCTGTGCTCGGACATTTCCATTGCTCTGATGCGGCGGATTAAATCGCAGCCGTCGGCTCCCGATACCGTCATATCGCTGACCAACACGTCGGGGCGCGACTGTTGCAACTCGGCCATCGCTTCGGCGGCGCTACCCACCGCTGTTACCTTGGCTCCAAATGCTTCGAGGCCAGTTTTGAGAAATTGCCGGATTTCGGCGCTGCTTTCCACCACCAGGACTTGCTTTCCCGCTAGGGGTTTGGAAACCGATCCGGGTCTGCTTTCCCTTTGGGCGATCGCAGCAGTGCGATCGTCGGGTGCATTTTTGTTGGCGCTCGGTAGCAGCACCCCAAAGGTCGCCCCCTGACCGAGGCCGGGACTCGAAGCCCAAACACTTCCCCCGTGCAGTTCCACCAACTGTCGCACAATTGAGAGTCCGAGCCCAAGCCGATTTTGTTCCTTGTTCTGGAAGTTGTCTGCAGGGCGGAAGTAGTCAAAGATGTGCGGCAGAAATTTGGGGTCGATGCCGCAACCACTGTCGCTGACCCGAATCAACACGCCCGACTCAGTAGGCTCGATCCGCACTTGAACTGGGTATGGTGTCGATTCTGGGGTGAATTTGATGGCGTTGGCCAGCAGGTTCCAGACTACTTGCTGCAAGCGTTCTGCATCTGCTAAAACGTAGCTGACGGCAGGGTCGAAATGTTTTTCTACGCGGAGGTTTTTGGCATCGGCGGTGGGACGGAGGGTGTCGATCGCAGATTCTATGATAGATGGGAGGTGAACTTCGCCGATGTTCAGGCACACTTTCCCTCGCAGCAACCGCGAGAGGTCGAGGAGATTGTCTATTTGCCGGTTTTGTAATTTGGCGTTGCGCTCGATGATTTCCAAAGCGCGGCTGGTGGTGGCTTCGTTTAAATTGCGCGATCGAGCTAGCTGCACCCATCCCAAAATCGCGCTCAGGGGCGATCGCAGTTCGTGGGAGGCGATCGCCAGAAATTCGTCTTTTGCCCGGTTCGCTTCGGCTTGGGCTGCTTCAACGGCTTTGCGATCGGTGATGTCGAATCCGATCGCCAAATACTGACAGGGTTTTCCCTTGCAGTCCAACAGTGGAACTACTGCTGCGTACACCCAATAATCACTTCCATCCTTGGCTTTATTCTGAATGTCTCCTTGCCAAACTTCACCTTTGGCAACAGTTAATAGCAGATTTTTGATTATTTCCGAAGATTTATATTCCGAAGGGAGGATGCCGAAGTGGGAGCCGATTAGTTCTGCCTGGGAATAGTTGGAGATGGAGCAAACTCGTTCGCTGACATAGTTGATAATTCCTCGCGCGTCAGTCCTCAGCGCCAGTGTCGATCGGTCGATCGCTCTTTTAAAATCTAAACATTCTTGTAGCGACCAATCTAGTTCTTTTGTCGTAGAAAATTGACCGACCCGATCGGGCGCGTTTTGTTGCTGGCGATCGGGCTTATCCTTACTCCGTTGTTGGATTTCCATTGCTTCTATTTTCCCCTGACGGCTGACACCTAATCTACTCGCATCCTGATTCATTATCACAATTTTCTTTCCCGCGCCGGCGGGTGTAATATTTTGTATCTCTTCATCTTCCTGAAAAATTGGCAGGTACCACTTCCAATCGGGAGTCACCTCAATTTTTGTTTATAGTTGGCTAAAGTTTGTCAATCTGAGGACTGATTTTTTCAGATCTAGCCGCTCATCGGCTGCTAGCTCATTTTTTTTTATCTTTGTATCTTTTATATTTTACTAAGGGGAATCACTGAGAAATTTATGGTGTGGAGCACACACCGACAGTTGCATTGTTGTTTGAAACGGATATCATAACCGTCAACTTTTTTCTCACAATTACTCCTAGTATCTGGCACAAAGTCTCGTCTTCGGCAGGCTTTCGCGTCTGTGGCATTCTGCCTCATCTCCACTGAAGCAGATATATGTGCAGGGCTAGACAGTTCCCAAATCACGGGCGGGTTTGGGCGCACAAAGTCCCTGTCTGGCGATCGTCCATAACTTCTTTTAAATTATTTTCTTCAACATCTTGACAGCTCTGTATATTTTTTGTATTATAAAATGTAATATGCTAGCCGAGAAGAGAACAGGCCAACTGCCTTGACGCACTCAACTATTAACAATTTGAGGAAAATCCTCTGTGAATTTAGACTGTGAATTTAGACGCTGTACGCGAGCAATTTGAACAAAGAGCCTTTGATTATGACAAGCGAATTTCAAAGGTGGTACCCGCCACGTGATTTATCAGTGGAATCAATCCCAAATCGAAAATCGAAAATCCTCAAGCCCCCGCATTTATCCGTGGGGTCGCCTCTAAAATCTAAAATCTAAAATCTAAAATCGATTGACGGCTTAATTCCCCGCCTCATTCCGCGCTATGGCGAGCAACACGATGTAATATTGCAGTTAATCCCTTCTGAAACTAATGCTAACATAAAAGTTTTGGATTTAGGCGCGGGAACTGGCATAATGTCGGGTCTGATTCTGCAAGCATTTCCTCAAGCAAAAGTCCTAGCCTTTGACATCGCCCAAAATATGCTGAAAACTTGCCAAACTAACTTGTCCGCTTTCCGAGAACGGCTGACCTTGCAGCAAGGAAACTTTGCCGAAGATGATTTCGGCAGCGGTCACGATTTGGTAGTTTCAGGGTTGGCAATCCACCACCTCGACAGCGCAGGTAAACAACAGCTATTTCACAAACTTTTCCACTCCATGAATCCAGGGGGAACCTTGCTAATTCGAGATATTGTGACAGGTGCTACTCCCCGGCTGACTGAGCAATACGAACAGTTGTGGCGGCAGTACATGAAAGCTAACGGAGAAGACGATGCAGCCTGGTTTCAAAAATATCGAGAAGAAGATATTCCCTCCTCTGTGGAAGAGCAGACAAAGTGGCTTGCCGAAGCTGGTTTTGCCGACGTAGGATGTCACTGGCGCTATCTCAACTTTGCTATTTTTGGCGGAGTTATCCCAAGGTAGAAGACCTGCGACAGAATGTAGAGTTTTTGATAATTATCAAAAGATAAACCTCGTGAAAAATCGCACACATAACATTTTTTATTCCCGGAACTAGAACCTAATTGTGTAGGTGCTTAATGGCGTAATTCACCGCTATAATTATGGTCTAAAACATTTCTTTATTGTGGCTAGTTTTTAAAACAATCTGTAGATGATCATTCACTCAAGCGCCCTCTAGCAGTGTAAACAGATTCAACAAACCCGCCTCCCATCAACGATATAACCCGCTAGTGACATTTTGTAAAAGGTGATTGAAAAACTCAATAAATAAACTAAAATTATGAAGGATTATCGATTAGTAAAAATCAGCAGATATCTCAGCAAACACCTGCGTCACGCGCCCTCGCGCATCGGCATTGAACTCGCTCCCGGTGGCTGGGTTCCTGTTAGCGCACTCCTCGATGCGTGCCAAAAAAATAAATTTCCTGTTCAGCTTGCAGAACTCAAACAAGTAGTCGCGGAAAACGACAAGCAGCGCTTTTCATTTGACTCCACAGGCACTCTAATTCGTGCCAACCAAGGGCACAGCGTAGAGGTTGACTTGCAGTTAGAACCCGCTGTTCCCCCAGATATTTTATATCACGGAACAGGTAGCACTGCAGTGGAGTATATTCTCAGTCAAGGAATTAGGAAAATGTCGAGGCATCATGTTCATTTGTCAGTGAATATCCAGACGGCGCGCCAAGTAGGTGCAAGACATGGCATCCCGGCAGTCTTGACTGTAGATGCCGCAGCAATGCAACGCGACGGTCATACATTTTACTGCTCGGAAAACAAAGTTTGGTTAGTAGATTTTGTGCCGCCAGCTTATCTCAAAATAAGTTGATAATTTTCCTTTTTTTTGTAGAATGTCTGCCACAAAAAATGTAAAATAAGAGTAAGTAGGACTTTGGCAAAATGAGTGCGGAAAATATGGGCGAGCGCGAAAAATTTTTTCATCAAAATAATTCTCAAAATAGAGGTCTGCTAGGCTCTGGTTGGCGACCTTTTTATCGTCAATTTGATTGGGAACACCTGGTACATTTAGCGTCTAGCGACCCCCAAGAACTAGCTCAAAAAACTTTAGGGGCAGCTAGCGATATTGCCGACGCAATGGGACGACACCAATATACTTGGTGGGCAAATATTTTAAATGTATTTTCGGAAAATACTCGCTACGAAATTGATGAATTTTGGGATTACATTACTCCGCAGCCAGTTTACCCGGATTACCGCTACAAAGACGTTTTAGTTACCGAAACGCCTGTGGTGCAATTGGTCAGCCGCGCTAGCATTCCCATCGACTACGTTCTCAACAAACTCCAAGAAATTACTGTTTTCAAAGTTCTGGATTTGCTAGGGAAACCGGATGCAATTACCCAGTCTTTTATGGAGCGACATTTTTCTTATCCCCCGGAGCGGTTTGTTAGCTGGGAACGCTTGGAAGTTTTGGGTACTGTTTATGCTTCTTGGGCTCGATTCGGCTGCTGGCTGCAAATTGACAGCTACGATAGGGGAAGACGCTGCTACACTCTGATTTGCCAAGATATTGCGCCGCTCGTTAGCAAGGCAACTTATAATTTAGCGGTGATTCTGGGCGGGTACAAAAGCCGCGTCGGACAGGTTCACAGTCAGTTCCCAATTCGCACGTTTTCTGCGGAGGTTCAAAGTTTTACTGATACAGTTCAGCAGGCAATTTTGGATCAAAATCAGTTGGCTGTTTTGGTTAGTGGCGAACCGGGAACGGGAAAAACTGCTTGGACGCAAGCGGTAGCAAAGGAAATTTTAGTGCCGCTGGGTTATGTGATTTTTATCTTAGACCACGATGCTGTGGAAAATTTTGTGCCACCGAGTTATTTAGAGCGGATTTGTATTATTATCAATGAGGCTGATAATTTGGCTCAAGATCGATCGACTGCAGAGGCACAACGCACTAACAAAACTGAACACATTTTGAGTTTGCTGGATGGCACTTTGTATCAAAGCGTCATCGACGAACACGGCATTCAATTTCAGCAAAAACTCGTAGTTTTGATGACTTGTAACACGACGGAAAGATTAGATCCTGCAATGTTACGGAAAGGGAGAGTGGATTTTACCAGTGAATTTACGCACAAATTTGTTTGAGCGCTCTCTTGCATTCTCAAGCTATCTGGCGATCGCACTGGCTACACGATCTAATACTATGTTCGATTTGGGATTTTCAATTAAAAAATTGGGAATGACTGATGAAGCTCATGGTTTGGATCGCGGGCGGACAGTTGCATTCTTTTGGGAGCTTGTATAAAATATCCCACAATTACCAGGAAATCTTCTGACTCTCAAAGTTTGGGGGAAACTTTTTTGAGTACCTATAGACCATTAGTCTCAACAATCGCCTAAAACCCTTTTTATCTCTCGTTTTTTGCCTAGTCTGGCTGCCCTCCTGCGCCCCGGAATAGTGGGGGGACACAACAGAGCACTCCAGTCCCCTCCGACTATTATTCGGGGGGCGCTGGCGCGATATATGCCTAATCGTCAAACGGCAACCTGGCACTAGCTTTGGTCTTAAATTGACACTAATGCCTATAGACATATCCCCATCAAAAATGATATCAATGATGGGTGATACCCTCTAAGGGTATCGTCCGAGAGAGCAAATCAGGGGAAAACAGCATTTTTGGTCTCAAACAGAATTTTTCAAACTTGACAGTTATGGAGGAAATCCCAAACCGTGCAAACTAAGCCAGTTCAGCAAAAAAGTCAGGGACTGGGAAGGTACGTTGACGGGACTTTCCCGATCGCCCAACAACCCGCAGAGGCAACCGTGTCGGAGAGTAAAGACAGATTTCGGCGGTTTGTGGAGCGCTCCGCCGAGGCCGTGGCAATGGTAGATTGTGAAATGCGCTATCTGTCGGTTTCTCGTCGCTGGGAAACAGATTGCGGGTTGGGCGACGGCGAGGTCATCGGCCGATCTCATTGGGAACTGTTCCCGAATCTCCCGGAATATTGGGAGCAAAATGCCCAGGCTTGTTTGACGGGAGTTTTGGAATACAGCGAGTTTGTGGCAGGGCGATCGATCGCATCTGTATCAGGAAAAACCGCAAGTTGCTCTGTCAGCGAGTCGGTAAGATGGGTATTTCAACCTTGGAAAAATAGCGAAGGTGCGATCGGCGGTTTGATTTTGTTTGCATCTAAGATAGCTGAGGCTCCCCCTCAAACCAATTGCTATAATAAATTTCAGTCCGAGGTCAAAAGAAAGCAGTTAGAAACAATACCACAACTAACTCAAATTGCCCTCGAAAATGCTGCTGATACAATCTTTTTTAGTACCTCAGACGGTCAAATTTGCTACGCGAACAAAGCCGCTTGCCATCTTTTCGGCTACTCGGAATCGGAACTGCTAAACATGAGGGTTAGCGACATCGATTCGCAGTTGCCAGCATCGGATTGGCGAGAACACTGGGCTCAACTCAAGCAGGAAACCAACCTCACTTTTGAAACCAGTTACAAAACCAAAGACGGCGCCAGTTTTTCGGTCGAAGTTAAAGTTAATTATTTAGAATACGGCGGCTGCGAATACCGCTGCGCGATCGCCCGCGACATTTCCGCTCGCCTCGCAGCAGAATCAGCGCTCGTAGAGGCAAAAGAGCAACTTCAAGCGGTTTTAGACGCCGTGCCCGGATTAGTTTCTTGGGTAAGTTCCGATTTGCGCTACTTGGGAGTAAACCGACATTTAGCTAGCGCTTACAAAATGCCGGCAGAACTATTTATCGGTCAAAAAGTAGGTTTTTTAGATACAAGTCCCAAATTTAACGATTTAGTCTACGATTTCTTTGCCAACCATAAAAAGAAGACATCTCAAGAAGTAACAGCGAGCATTAGAGGAGAAAATAAAACTTATCTAATTGTCGCTCAAAAATACCATAACAGTACGGCGGCGGTATTTGTGGGATTGGATATTACCGAAAGCAAACAGTCTCTTTTGGCTTTGCAAGAATCAGAAGAACGCCTGCGACAACAAGCGGCTAAATTAGAGCAGACGCTGTTAATTTTGCAGCAAACTCAAACTCAACTGATTCAAACAGAAAAGATGTCATCCCTGGGGCAGTTGGTAGCAGGAATAGCGCACGAAATTAACAATCCAGTTAGTTTTATTTCCGGCAATGTCAGCCACGCCACCGGCTACATTCAAGAACTGCTGCGAACGATCGACCTTTACCAAAAGTATTATCCCCATCCCGTGCGGGAAATTCAAGATTTGATAGAAGAATTAGACTTAGACTTCATCAAAAAAGACTTGCCAAAACTGCTAAATTCTATGAAAGTCGGTTCGGAAAGGATTCGCGATGTCGTGCGATCGCTCCGCTTGTTCTCGCGTACTGACGAAGCCCAAATGAAGCCTGCTGATATCCACGAAGGTTTGGACAGCACTTTGCTGATCTTGCAAAATCGACTGCAAGCTAAAGGGGGACGGCCGGGGATTTCTCTAGTTAAAGAGTACGGAGATTTGCCGCGAGTTCACTGCTATGCGGGACACTTAAACCAAGTGTTCATGCACTTGTTGACAAATGCGATCGACGCTTTGGAAGAAGGGGGGAGAAATGCCGAAAAGTATGGTAAAATTCAAAATCAGTCTTACTTGTCTTCAGCCAGGTCGAAGTCTGAAAAATTCAATCCCGAAATTCGGATTCGCACCTCCGTGGTAGGGGACAACGAAGTTGCGATCGCCATTAGTGACAACGGCCCTGGCATGACTGAAGAAGTCCTAGACTGCATCTTTGACCCTTTGTTTACCACTAAATGTCCAGACACGAGCACTGGTTTGGGTCTAGCAATATCCCAGCATTTAGTAGTAGAAAAGCACGGCGGTAAGTTGCACTGTGTTTCGCGTCCGGGAGAGGGAACGGAGTTGATAATTAAAATTGCGATCGGTAACGATTAATTAGCTATTGACAAATAGGAAATAAGATGGTAATTGAGTGGCTAAAATTTAAAGTACCTCAAGAAAAGTGGGAGCAGTTTATTCAGCGAGATCAGGAAGTTTGGACGGCAGGACTAAAAAGTTGGGACGGTTTTTTGGGCAAAGAAGTTTGGGTGGATGCGGTGGAAAATGAGGTGGTGATGTTGATTCGCTGGGAAACTAGGGAGAAGTGGAAGTCGGTTCCGCAAAGCATAATAGATGAGTTGGATAGCCAAATGGGCGATTTGCAAATTGCGATCGCCGAAAGTCGCGAATATCAAGTTCGCAAGTTTTTACATTAGTTAGTCAGCAGTCAGTTGATCGTGGTAATTTTTGAAAGATTAATCATGCGTTTTACCTTGATTGTACTGCCGACATCGATTTGGTATTTGGTGTGAAGGGCGATCAAGCTGGGTACAATCATCGCAGTGTTTGGTATCTGGTGTTAGGGGCGATCGCATTTTCATTTTATGCGCTCGCCCTTGATTGACTATTTCATGCGATTACTCTGGCGGTTCAGTACCTAGAGGGGCTTGACGGCGGTGACGAACGTGTATTATTGCGACGGTATCGCCCTCCACCACAAACAGAATTCGATAGGTTCTTCCTTTACCAACCCACAGTTGTCGAATTTCCCTACCAATGATGGCAGCTTCGGGTGCAACTGAGCAACGGTAAGGAAACTGTTCCAGGGATGCGATCACATCTTGGAGGTCGTAGTACCACTGATTTGCGGCATCAGCACTCAGATAATCGCACATCCAACGGTAGGCGTTTTCAATTTCTTGAAAGGCGGGTGGTTGGATTAGGACTTGATAACTCATAGACGAGGGGGGATGTTGAACTGCTGCTGTAGCGCTGTCATAGCTCTCTCGGCTGGAATACCTTCACCTCGATCGAAGCTTTCAAGTCCTTTGCGGATGCCGATGATAGCTTCGAGGTAGTCGATACGCTCTAGCAGTTGTTCGTAGGTATTAAGTTGGGGGTTTGGAGTGGATTTTAGCGATCGTACCAAACTGAGAAGATCCGCAAGCAGTTCGTCAGGGGTGCTATCTATTTCTTGGATGAGGAGTTCTTTGATGGTCATCGCGGCATCTCACGAGGATTGATACTTTGATTGTAACGGCGATCGCTATGAGTTTTGATGGGCGATCGCCACCCGTACAATCATCGCAGTGTTTGGTATTTGGTGTTAGGGGCGATCGCTCTTTCATTTTAGGCGATCGCTCATCAGAAACAAGAAAGGGCGATCGCTATGAGTTTTTGTGGGGCGAGATCCTTCCTCCTTACTCTGGCGATGTTAAGATCCAGGATTCCAACTCAAATGGCTGAACTGCTTGAATCCGTTGGAAGTCTCGATCGGCCGTCACTAGGGTGAGTTGATGCTGGATTGCAACGGCGGCAATCCACAGGTCATTTTCGCCGATGCCCAATTGAGTCATGTTGGTTCTACGGCGTTGGGCTTTGTCTTTTGGGGCGTAGCGATCGAAAACTGCCGCTTTAAGATTGCCGTAAATTTCGGCGGTGGTTTCGTCGATGGGGTAGATGTATAGCCCAAGCAGGAAGCGTTGAACTAGGGCAAGATTTACCTCTCGTTGTTGCGTGCGATCGCGCCGCCATGTCAATCAGTTCACCCTTGACGATGGTGCAGGTGGCGATCGACTCATCCCCAAGGTTGGCAAGGCGATCGAGTATTTGAGTGTTGCCTAGTAGGGCATAGCTACAATGGTTGGTGCCCTTGAAGAAACATTATTCAAAGGGATTGGGGCTGTAGTCAAATTCGGTTTCGCCGCGTGAGTTGTGGACGGCTTCTAGACATTCTTGGAAGTCGTCGCCTGACCAAGTGCCGATTGTCTTGAGGTGAGCGAGGAAGGATTTAGCAGATGTGATAGAAGGTTTGGTGGAGAGAGATTTCATGAAGGTGAGGGCTTCGGCAAGTCTTGTACTGGGCAAGGCTTCGATTGCTTGGAGGAGTTGTTCTTTGATTGTCATAGGGTGTGCCGGGGTTCTTGAGTTATGGCGATCGCTCTTTCATTTTAGGCGATCGCTCATCTGAAAAAACAAAGGGCGATCGCTACTTGAACAAAACTTGTATTATCTCATCAATTAGTTCGTTGAACATCAATAGCATAATACCCTCTCTGATTCCTTCCTCTTTCAAACCGGACATAAGTAGTATTAGGAGATAGATATCTTATATTTCCTTTATAGCTACGATTGTCAAAATATACATTATCTTCATCCTCATCTCGATTTACGTGTTTTATGAAACCAAACCAAGATCCATCATCTTTGTGTATAATTTTCAGAATAGTTCCTTCGTAAATTATGTTATCTTCATCTTCTTCTTGTTCTACGACTTGAGTTTGAATAAACTTCTCACGAGCCACTCTAAGTAGCAAGTCAGTAAATTCCTCGCGATCTTTCATTCCGTAACGGCTTTTTCCTTGCCCAACCCATGATTTTTGAGTTATGTAAAATATTTCCAAAACTTTTTCTAATCTTTCCGTAAATTTATCTTCTTGTAAAATCTCAATGAGTTTTTTACAATAATCCTCTATAGATTTTTGTTTTGTGAGCTTTGGAGGAAATTCTCCTAGGGTCATCCTAAAAATTAAATAAAGATGAGCTTTATATGTTTTATATATTTCTTTAGATGTTTGATCTTTTTCCCCATTTCTAAAGTATTTCTCAAACCTATACCAAATAAGAGCCGAGACATAGTAAGGATATGGACTATGCTCTTCTACAAAAATTTTTCTTGGTTCTTTTTGTCCCACATATTCTCTCAAGAGTGTTGATTCATGTCTGTGTCCATCATGAGGAGAATCAAGAAAAACACTAACAAATACCTGAGTCAAAGTTCTTAAGTTTACAATTTGATCCTTTTTGATGTGAGGATCGTTGCTATATTGTTTAGACCGTCTTTCATAATAAAGTTTTACATCGTTTTCAAATGCAAGAAAAAAAGGCTCTAATTTTTCTTTATGAAAAGATCGCGTCGTTTCAAAAGCTTCTTCCAAAACCTGATTTTGTTTATTAGTTCCTCTAACAATTTTATTTGAGATTTCGGGATTTTCGGTAGATATCAGTCGGATAAGAAGTTTTACTTTCTCAATCCTTGGGTTCTCTCTTTGGTTAAATAAGGAGTTACTTGTTTGGCAACCGTTAACAATTTGAGGATTAGTAATTTTTACTAGCTTACCCCGAGGATTTTGAAATTCTGTGCATACAATCGTAACTCCATTGTTGCAAAGCAAAAACATTTCGGGATTTTCGTTGATTGTAGTTTCGATTTCACTATTGACAGTCTTATTATCTCCTAAATAGTCACGAACGTTGTCATTAAATAGAGAGCGACGCAGTGAACCATCTTCTTTTGTGAGAATTTTCAAGAACTCTGACGCTTCACAAGTAAAAGCATCTGCTCTTTTGACATCTGTTTTACTGTCTACGATCATTGGAAAAATATCAATGACATTCATTTGAACGTCAAACTGATTTTTTAACTCTCGACAGAAATTCTTGAGCCGATCTCCTCCAACAATTTTTACTTCAACAGTTTCAAAGTTTTCTTTTTCTAGGTTTTTAAGTTCCTTTATCAGGAATTTTTTAGAGCCTAAAAAATTCTCATCTGTTGGTTCCGATCTTGCTGTACTAACATAATAAAGAATAAGACTTGGGATTTTATCAAGTTTTCTAATTACTTCCTCGTTAGAATAGATAAAATCCTTAATTTCCCGAAATTATTTAATTCTAGAGTTCTGAGGTAGATAGGGATCATCTGAAAAAAAGACTTTAACTCCAGTTCCAAGTTTATTCAAGACTGTAACATCAAATTCCGCTCGCATTTTCGATTGAATGAATAAAAATTCAATATTGATTCTTTTACTTTCCTGTGCAATGTCACTAATCTCATCAATGCTTTTAACTAATCTATCGTTAACCTTAATTCCTATTCCATCTATACCTGTATCATAGCCGGCACCAACACAAACAAAATCTAGTAATTCAGCATCTGCCGTAAAAATATCAGGATAATCAAGACTAAACAGAACATAATTAACAAATTTCTCAAAAGCAGCACCGTTTGTGGCAGGATCTGATTCAACAGTATTTAATTCAAAATTCTTTTTAAAGTCATTGAAAAACGATTGAAGAATAATATCCATAATTGATAGTGTTTTTATTTGAGTTTAAGTATTCTAAAATAAAATATTATCAAAAAACTAAAGCTCTGTCAGCTCTAAAAATACCCAATTTGTTAGCACTTTTGTTGGCTAATCCACTGCGCTCTGTGTTAAAATGTTGGGAAATGCCAGGAATAGTTAGAAAAAGTTATAAAATGTTAGGTACAATACGGAAAATCACAACATCCACGATACTGCATGAATCTTAAGGAAGTGTTAAAAATGGCTGACGAGATGGTGTTTGCCAAAACTGGTCAGCACCTCGATAACTTACAAGAGGCAATTCTGCGAGGAACCATGCAAGGTGACAAATACACCAAAATTGCCGAGGAGATTCACTGTAATGAGAGTTATGTTAGGCAAGTTGGTTCGGAATTATGGCAGATACTTTCAGAAGAGTTGGGAGAAGATGTTAGTAAAACGAATTTTAGATCGGCAATGGAGAGGTTGCAGAACTCTAATATTTTAAACTTTGCACAAAACGTTAGCGGTAGTTTTAACATCTGCGGAGAAGGCAGACACCCGCCAGATATCCCAAATTCAGAACCACCAAATCAAGAAACTTCGCATCAAGATTTAAGCGAAATGCCAGAGTTGGGTAATTTCTTCGATCGCACCCTCGAACTCCACACCCTCACAACCTGGATTATACAACAAAACTGCCGCCTCATCACCCTCACCGGTATCAGCGGCATCGGCAAAACATCCCTAGCAGTACAACTCGTACAACAAATCAAAGACGAGTTTGAATACGCAGCTTGGTACACACTAGACGAATTCCCCACCATCGATAAATTTCAATCCAACCTAACACAGCTTTTTTCCCAGTCAGAAAAACAAGATTCATCCCCAACAAACCAGAAAGGCTTACCGCTGATTAAGTATTTACAAAACCATCGCTGTTTAATAGTCTTGGATGACGTTCACAACCTTTTCTGTAGCGGCGAATTGGCAGGAAAGTATAAACCACAATACGAAGAATATCGCTCCCTATTTAAACAGATAGAAAAATTATCCCATCAAAGTTGCTTTCTGCTAATCGGTTGGGAACCGCCCAAAGAAGTTCCTCAACTCACCAGCGAAAATACTCCCATTCGTACCTTACAACTCACTGGTTTAGACACTGCGACCGCACAGGAAATCCTCAGAGATAAAGGATTAACAGAAATTGATAACTGCGAAGCACTCATTCACCGCTACCAAGGCAATCCCTTATGGTTAAAAAGCGTGGCGACTTTGATTCAAGAGTTGGGAATCGGCGCGACAGAGTTATTAATAGATGATACCATATTGTTACCCGAAGATTTAAAAGATGTTTTACAACAGCAGTACGATCGCACTTCCGAACTAGAAAAACAAGTCATGTCATTGTTGGCGACCGAAAACCAGCCAGTCAACTTCGCCAACTTGCTACAAAACGGACAAATATCATCATCCGATTTGCTAAACGCATTGCAATCTCTATCGCGGCGCTGCTTAATCGAAAAACAGGAAAGTCTTTACACTTTGCCACCTGTACTGAAGCAGTATATCAAAACTCGACGATCGCACTTAACAAACATCGACAATGAATAAACATTTCAAACAACACCGCTTGTCAACTCTTGTTTCCTCAAATTCGGCAACAATGCCAAAACATCCAAATACCACCACCAACGCTGAGGTGTAATCTCCTCAAATTTGCGCTTCTGCATTAAATCCACAAATCTCGACAACTCCTCATAAAACTCATTTGCTTGTTCAACTAACCGTCGATCGGCATTTGCTAATAAACCTTTCTCTTCCTCACTCAGTTGAGATTCAACTTTTGCCAACTCATCTCTAAGTTGCAACATTTCTAAATGTTCAGCCCCACTCACATCAGGAAATTCAACCATTACACAATAGTTTTTTACCAAAACATTCATAACAAATCCTTAACTAAACCTACATAAATAAACATTGAATTAGCCAGGTAGCTTTCCGGTTCCTTTGGAGGAAAAGCCGTTTCTAAAACTCCATCCAAGCCCATCATTACCAGCCATATTGTGTTATTTACACTGCTGGTAACTGTCGGATAAAACGTTTCTCCGTAGACATACACATAAACTTTAGCATCAGCATCCCTCACAATAAAACTGATAACTCCATTATATTCTTCAAGGGTCGCATCCGGCCCTAAATGACCTAAATTAATCCTTTTGAGTAAATGAGACATTGCTTTTCCTGGTTTCCAGAAAATTCCGTCTCTCACCCGCTCAATTGCCTGCCCAATCTCTAATTGCCTACCTTCATCAAAAATCAACTTTAACCTTGCCTGAAAAAAAGTTAACTGCAAACAAACATATTATAACCTCTAATAGTTAACTGTTAACAGTCTGTGCTATCATAGAATACAAAACTTATTGAGTCGAGTTATATGACCACAATAACTACAGTCACAACAGCCTCAAAACTCGCTGATTACTACATCTGGTTCGCGAATGATGTAGGCTCCTATCTCAGCAACCACAAGCTACAAAAACTATTGTACTACGCCCAAGCATGGTATTTAGCCTTTGAAGATACACCGCTTTTTGATGAAGATTTTGAAGCTTGGGTGCACGGGCCGACTATCCCGGCTTTATTTTATGAATACAAAGAACAATTTGACTGGAAGCCAATTCTGAAAGAAGTCGAAAAACCAGAGTTTCCCGAAGAAGTACAAGAGTTTTTAGACGAGTTAGCTGACGATTACCTCTTTCGGGATGCCTATGAGTTAGAATTGATGGTGCGCCGTGAAGATCCTTGGATTAATGCTAGAGGTGAGTTGCCAAAAGATGAACCTTCTCATGCTATTATTACGAAGGAATCAATGAGAAAATTTTACAAAACCCGTGTCATCGAAGAAGCATAAAAAAAGACAAGATACAGAGATTCGTAGTCAACCATCTTCACCAAAGAGAGAGGTTGTCAATATCCAAATTCCCGAAGGAATTAGTTTTTCTTTCAGGTATTACCAGGATGATAAAGATAAGTTTTCAATTGGTGGTAGAGACGCTAAGTATCTAGCGTCTCTACTGAGACGGCTGCGCGATTTGTCACAATTGAATGCTCAAGAGGTTATCAATAATCAGAGTAAAAGTCTGCGCTGTCATAGCATAGTTTGGAAAAATACTACTGAACCTAATGGCTTTGGCATTCCCAATGAAGATATCCTAATAAATGTTCCCTACCAGTTTCAAATATCTGCTAATGAATACGGCAGGGTGCATGGCTTTTTTAGTGAAAATGTTTTTTATATTGTCTGGCTAGATCCAGACCACAATCTTTATAGTTGAAATTATAATAAATTTTGAAAAAAACACAATATTCCCGATTCCCGACAACTTCGGCGAAGTTTGAAATCTAAAAAAAGAGCGTTACTCATCAGTCATTTTCAGGACTTACGCATCAAAGCCAAAGAAACCGGGTTTTTCATCGAATCTGTGGCTGCGACAAAATATTCTCGCAAAAAACCCGGTTTCTGAACCCCATGCGTAAGTCCTAATTTTAAGAAAGTTTTGCAGAGAGAGCTGAAATAAAATTAACGCTTAAAAAGCCTACTCCTAGTACGAGAATGATAAAGATGGCGATACTGAAAATAGACTTTAGCCGATCGCCAATTCCGGGTTTTTCTGAGTTCATTGGTCAATTTTTGCAGTAAATTTGAGAGGGGCAATTCAGAAAGAGTAAATTATACCAATGGGCGAACAAAAATGCAACTCCCGACACGCTCCAAACGACGATCGCCCTCAGTAGGTCGCATTTTTTAACTTTTAATCTAAAATCTAAAATCTAAAATAGTCTTAGGCATTGTTCGGTTAGCCTGGGCAGCTATTGTCGATCGCCCGAACCCGATCGCGCTAACTCCTGTAAAATAGAGGGCGCGTGGGGGCGAACCTTTTAACAGCCGGAATTGGGCGCGATCGCCACAGGCTCCCAAATACATAATAATATGGCAGTCATCCTTAACTTACTCACAAAGGTAAAAATAGAAGAGTGCCCAGAAATAATCTAAAACATATAACTGAAAAAAGGATAGAAATCGATGCTCCACCCAGTCTCGCAACCTTACCAACAACGAGCAAATACTATGACCCAAAGAGCCGTGCGGAAGCCAAAACCCTCTGTTGCAAACCACTTGAGACCAAGTTTTCCTCAAAGGCACTGGCTGGAGATGGCAGAGTACGCCTCTCTGGCGGCCTCTGGTGTGGGTTCCCTGGCGGTGGCTGTGTCGGGTCAAGCTTTTTACGGGGTTGCTCCCCTAACTTTGGCTTTGTCGCTGAATGTTGCTAACCGGTATCGGTTCGAGCAGCAAGTGCGGGTGCATCAAAATTCGGAAATGGCCCAAGTCCAAAAGTCTGTCAATAAAGTCGAAAAAACGGCGGTGACGGTAATTGTTAAATTACGCAGGCAGTTGTCTGCAGATATTGCAGCGCTGCGCCAGCAAATGGCTGCACTGCCTAGGCATGAGGCTTTTGAGGAGTCGATCGATATCCAGCGGCAATTGCTGAGTTTAGGAGAGTCGGTAGCTTCTTTGCAAGAAATCGTGGCGTCTGCTGTACTCGATGTCCGCCAGCAGGTGAGCGAACAAGTGCAAGATTTTCGAGAAGGCCAACGGGCGAATCTCCAAGCTGTGGAACAGGCTATAGAGCAACTGCAAAGCGCCACGCAAGGCTTGGCAGAAACTTCTATCAGCCGAGACGACTGGGAAGTAGTAAATACTCGATTTTTGGAAATCCAGAAAGTCATGGCCAATTTGCAAAGCCAACTGCAAGCTCCCGCACACCAATCGACTGCGGATTTGTCTATTGTCCAAGCTCAAATCCACCGTTTGGAACACGAGCAGCAAGAAGTTGTCAAACCTCACCTCAAGCGCTTAATCTCAGTTGTCAAGGAGTTGCAGCACACACAAGAGACCCGTCATTAGTCATTAGTCAGCAGTCATTAGTCATCAGTCAGAAGGAATACTTTTCCCCTCGGACACGCTCGACACTCTCCGACTCTCCGACTCACGCCCGATCGAGTCCTACTTTTTCGACAACTGTGTTAAAAGATTAAAAGCTAATCTGTCTAGTTCACCTATTTTCAACCTGTTACAAGAAAATTAAATGACTGCAACTGTAACTATTGCTGATAACCCGTTACTAATCGGTCAAGGATTGCCCCCATTTGACGCGATCAAACCCGAACACGTAGTCCCCGCTGTTACCCAACTGCTGACCGAACTAGAAGCCTCGCTAGCTGACTTAGAAGCCTCTGTAGAACCGACTTGGAGCGGCTTAGTAGAACCATTGCAGCGACTCGGAGAGCGTTTAAATTGGAGCTGGAGCATTGTCGGACATTTGATGGGGGTGAAAAATAGCCCGGAACTGCGATCGGCTCACGAAACAGTGCAGCCGGAAGTAGTAAAATTTTGGAGCAAGCTCAGTCAAAGCAAACCGCTTTATGAAGCTTTTAAAGCGCTGCGGGCTAGTGAAAATTGGGACAGCTTAGAGTCAGCTCAAAAGCGAATTGTCGAAGCCGCTCTCCGAGACGCCCAACTCTCCGGCGTCGGTTTAGAAGGCGAGCAAAAAGAGCGTTTTAATGCCATTCAATTAGAATTGGCCGAAATTACTACCCAATTTTCCAATCACGTCCTCGACGCTACCAAAGCATTCAGCATCACCCTCACAAACAAAGACGAAATTGACGGTTTGCCGCCGAGTTTGTTGAGTTTAGCAGCTCAAGCCGCTCGCAGCGCCGGCGAAGAAAATGCGGATGCCGAAAACGGCCCTTGGCGGATTACTTTAGACTTTCCGAGTTACGGCCCTTTCATGCAGCACAGCACCCGCCGCGAGTTGCGCGAAAAGTTGTACAAAGCTTTTATCGGCAGAGCAAGTAGCGGAGAATTGAATAACTGGCCGTTAACCGATCGCATTTTAGCTTTGCGCCAGGAAAAAGCTGCTTTGCTGGGGTTTAGCAGTTATGCCGAATTGAGTCTGGCGAGCAAAATGGCTCCCGACGTTACAGCAGTGGAAGCTTTGTTAGAAGAATTGCGTCAGGCTAGTTATGATGCTGCTGTCAAAGATTTAGAAGAATTGAAAGCTTTTGCTGCCGAAAAAGGCGCGGCGGAAGCTGGAGATTTGAAGCACTGGGATATTGGTTTTTGGTCGGAACGGCGCCGGGAAGAAAAGTTTGCTTTTAGTGCCGAAGAATTGCGGCCTTATTTTGCTTTGCCACAGGTATTAGAGGGATTATTTGGATTAGTAAAGCGGCTGTTCGGCGTGACAGTAACTGCGGCGGACGGTCAAACTCCTGTGTGGCACAAAGATGTGCGCTATTTCCAAATAGATGATGAAGCAGGAAATACGATCGCCAATTTCTATTTAGACCCCTACAGCCGCCCCGAAGAAAAGCGCGGCGGTGCTTGGATGAACGATTGTGTGGTGCGCGCTAAATTGGTCGAAGCAGGAAAAACAACTACGCGGTTGCCGGTGGCTTATTTGGTGTGCAACCAAAGTCCTCCGGTTGACGGCAAACCGAGTTTAATGACTTTTGGGGAAGTCGAAACTTTGTTTCACGAATTCGGTCACGGTTTGCAGCATATGCTGACAACGGTAGACTATCCGGGGGCTTCGGGCATCAATAATGTTGAGTGGGATGCGGTGGAATTGCCCAGTCAATTTATGGAAAATTGGTGTTACGATCGCGCGACTTTGTTCGGGATGGCAAAGCATTACGAAACCGGAGAAACTTTGCCGGAACACTACTACCAAAAACTGCTAGCAGCGCGCCACTACATGAGCGGCAGCGTCATGCTCAGGCAAGTACATTTTAGCAGCGTTGACATAGAATTGCACCACCGCTATCGATCGGGCGGCAGCGAAACTGTGGCCGATGTCCGCAACCGTATCGCTAAAACTACCACTGTTTTGCCACCTCTGGCAGAAGACGCATTTTTGTGCGCTTTCGGACACATTTTTGCGGGCGGCTATGCGGCGGGGTATTACAGTTATAAATGGGCGGAAGTGCTCAGCGCTGATGCTTTTGCAGCTTTTGAGGAAGCGGGTTTGGAAGATGAAAGTGCGATCGCCTCTACAGGCAAGCGCTTCCGAGATACAGTGTTAGGATTGGGCGGCAGTTTGCACCCGATGGAAGTGTTTAAAACTTTCCGGGGACGCGAACCGAGCACTAAAGCTTTGTTGAGGCACAGCGGTTTATTTGCCGCTTAATTTAAGTGTGCAATTAGTGGGGATTAATGCGGGTGAATTTATCTGCATTAATCCCTGTTTTTTGTTAAACAAGATTTACACATATCCTGTATGTGTAGGGTGCGGTGTGCATGAATTATTACCGCTATAATTCATATCAAATCCAGTAGCATCGTAATTATATCTCTCTGTTCTCTTCCTCTGTGTTCTCTGTGTCCTCTGCGGTTTAATCATTCCAATTCAACCGGAATTCATATCATGCGTCAAACCACTTTTTGCCTAACTTGTGCTGAATTCAAAATGTTTGTAGTAAAAACTAAAAGGTTCAGATTTTTATACTAATTCCCCCCATTCTTGCTAGCTATAATCCTGCTATCATCTGTAGGGAAACGGCAATGCCGTGTCCGGCGCGGGACTCGACAAAATTTCATAATAGTTATAAAATTGAGAATTCTAGCAACACTTTTTTATTGGTATTAATAGGACTAAAGTCCTCACTACAAACCAATTTTATTGTAGAAAATCATGCAATAAACATCTGTAGTTTGGCACATCATCCCCAATATTTTTGTGGAAAATCGGGCAAAAAGTGCGTTAGCGAAGCCCGCCCCTACGGGGGCTACGCCAACGAAGAGGATCGCCAGCAGCTTTTAGTTTAGGTTTAATGCTCATCAAACTAGCATTTGTGAATATTTGTTGTCATTGATCACTGATTATACTTAACTTTCCCTCTCCCTGAAATTAACTTTATATTTCGCAACATTGACGGACTCTTTTCTCGATACAGCTAATGCTTTTATTTGCAACTAAAAATCGACGCTTTTACCAAATCTTTAAGATAGAGCTACAACAGCGAGTCTTTTTTGAATTTTTGATAAAGAACGGCGTACTGGGTGTCAAAAGGGTAAAAATTTTAGGTAGAAACTAAAAAACTTAGTTGAGATTAATTTGAGGATTATCAGAAAAAATCGTTGTATATTATATGATAAAAAGTAAGGATTGATAGTTAGTCGTTCACCCATAGATTAAGATTTTCATGGATATTCAATTAATTAATATCGGTTTTGGTAACATTGTGTCTGCTAATCGAGTGATTGCCATTGTCAGTCCAGAGTCAGCGCCAATTAAGCGGATTATTACTGATGCGCGGGAGCGGGGACAACTGGTTGACGCTACTTACGGGCGCCGCACGAGAGCGGTAATTATTACAGATTCGAGTCACGTCATCCTCTCGGCGATTCAGCCGGAAACGGTTGCTAATCGTTTTGTGGTGAGCAAAGACGGTCAAAGTCGGGATGATTGAGGTTTGTCAGTTGCAATTTGAGCGCTTACAGTCTAAAGTAAGCGAAAACTTGAATTGTTACAGGTTATCTATTCTAAAAATGAAATCTGGTAAATTAATTGTTCTGACGGGGCCTAGCGGTGTGGGGAAAGGCACCTTAGTACGATCGCTCCTCAATCGCCATCCTGAATTATATCTTTCGGTATCGGTGACAACTCGTGAGCCCCGTGAGGGAGAAATTGAGGGACAGCACTACTATTTTGTCAGCCGCAGCCGCTTTGAACAAATGGTTGAGGCTGGAGAGTTGGCGGAATGGGCCGAGTTTGCCGGTAATTTTTACGGTACTCCCTATTTTGGTCTTAAACAAGGAATTGGTGAGGGAAAATGGGTATTGCTCGAAATTGAGCTCGAAGGGGCTAGGCAAATTAGAAATAAGTTTCCAGAGGCGCTGCGAATTTTTCTTTTACCTCCTTCTTGGGAAGAATTAGAGCGGCGGCTGCGGAGTCGGGGTCAAGATTCCGAAAGTGCGATCGCCCGTCGGTTGGTGCGGGCTAAAGAGGAAATTGAAGCTGCGGGGGAATTCGATTTCCAAGTTGTTAATGACGACTTGGAATTTGCTTTGAAAAAGCTAGAATCAATACTTAATTTGGAGTAATTTTTAGGTGGGGATGAGTGAATTTTGAAGTTTTATTGAGACTAATGCCCAACAGCACGACACGGAAGTCACGGATACACTGATAGTTGTTTTTTCTTCTCACTTCTGAATCACCATTAAGAATTAATCCGTGTATCCGTGTCAAAATCAGTGTCGTGCATTCCTTGTTCCTTCAATCTTACCCATTTCTCCGTCCTGGCTAAAACTTCGCTACTTTGTTTGATAGCAACACAAACTTTGAAATTCAATTCCAGAATATTCAATGAAGGCGAAAATTTTCTCAACGGTTCAATTTCGCGAGCAGAACAGCCCAACATTTCCATATAAGCTAGCGTCCAGCCAATAGCTGCAATGTCCCCTACATTGCCTTCTCCGGCGCAAAGGTAACAATCCAATTCGCCCTCCGGCCCACACTCAGGACAAACCCAATTGCCCAGTTGTGAATGGGGCAGGTTTGTGCGGGAGGCGGATGCAATTGTTAATGCTTTAATATGATTTTGAACTACTTGTTTAAAACCTCGGTTTTGGTCGCTGCGGTGGTCGGAATTACCGTGCGATCGCCCGATTGCTACTGCTTGCTGTTGTGGCGAAGCAAGAGAGGCTGTTTGGTTCTCCCTGGTTACTCTAGATTCGCCTAGGTTCGCTGTTAGCTGAATACCATAGTCTTTAGACTCCTCAGTCTGAGAGTGGTTGAGTGCGCTGGAGGAATCGGGTTCGGAAGTTGTGAAGGATTGTTCTATGCGATCGGCAAAATCTTGCATTGAGAGGTGATGTTCGATCGCCAAAGACCAAGTTCTTTTATGTCGGAGGTCGCCATATTTTCTGGCTTCTTCCTCAGTAATGCCGATCGCCGCAGCCTCTTGGCGCAGCACATTAATCGAAGTCATTGTATCTGATATCATTAGTTTGTTTGCAGTTAAAATTACGATCGCCCGTTCAGCCTACAAATAAATTACCTTAGATATAGTACAATAGTCCGGACTATTTTGAGATTGTATTCTGAAACCCTTGATTTTTCGTTAGCAAGTCGATTCGGCAATCGCCCTGAAACCCTTATTTTACGCTTGGCAATCACACACTGCCCGAAGCATTGATAGTAGCTAAAATCTAAAATCTAAAATCTAAAATCTAAAATTGGATGACTTCAATTCTTCCCGATACAGCTTTATCTGTGGCCGGACTAACATCATACCTGCAAGAGTTGTTGGAGGGCGATCGCAACCTGCAATCAGTTTGGCTGACAGGCGAGGTGTCGAACGTTTCGCACCACCCCAGCGGCTGCTTTTTCACTCTGTGCGACACCGACAAAAGCGCTGCGATTCGCTGCGTGGTGTGGAATTCTCAGCGGCAAAAATTGGTGCAAATACCCGCAAAAGGGGAACAGTTGCTGGTTTTGGGAAGCATCCGGGTTTACAAAAATCGCGGCGAGTACCAGTTGACTGTTGTGCAATCGCTGCCGGCTGGGGAAGGATTGCAGGCTTTGCGGTTGCAGCAATTGCGATCGCGCTTGGATGCTGAGGGTTTTTTCGATCCCGCCAGAAAGCGCCCGATTCCCGCACACCCGCAAATTGTGGCCGTGGTGACATCAGATACTGGCGCTGCTTGGGGAGACATTCAGCGGACTCTAGCCCAAAGATATCCGGGTTTGCGGGTGTTGCTGTCGCCGACAGGAGTGCAGGGAGAATTCGCTGCTGCTGCGATCGCGCGGGCGATCGCCCGTGTAGAATTGGACGGTAGGGCGGAGGTGATCGTGTTAGCGCGGGGCGGCGGTTCGGCGGAAGATTTGGCTTGTTTTAATGATGAGAGAGTTGTCAGGGCGATCGCGAATTGTGCGATTCCAATTATTACAGGCATCGGGCACGAAAGAGACGAATCTCTCGCCGATTTAGTAGCAGATAAACGAGCACACACTCCCACTGCGGCGGCGGCTCAAGCTGTACCAATTTTAGCAGATATTTACTTTGAACACAAGCAGCGAATGGTCAATTTAGCAAGTGCTGTGCGGGCAAGATTTCAGACAGAAGAAGAGCATTTACAACTGTTACAAAATCGATTAAAACGTTTGCCTGCGACATCCCGAACTTTGCGGCAAGCAACCGGTAAACTGGAAGTATTGCAAGAAAAGTTATCCGCATTAAATCCGGCGGCGGTATTGCAAAGGGGTTATGCGGCGGTAATCCAAAGTGATGGTACGATCGTCCGCACAACTGACGGTTTGGAATTGGGAGAGGAATTGACTGTGAGGTTGAGTCGGGGCGTGCTGAAAGTTAAGATTGTAGAAGTATTGGATGCGGAAGAAAAGTTATGATTGATTCGCAGTTGCGCCAGTCTGACTGGAATTATGAGGAAACGGTCGATCGAATTGAAGCAATTATCGATCGGGTGGAATCGGGAGAGTTGCCTCTAGAGGAGGTTTTCGAGCAGTTTGGGGTGGCTGTGGAGTGTTGGCAGGAGTGCGAAAGCTTTTTGGCGCGGGGGAAGGAACAGATGGATTTGTCGATCGAGCTTTTGGCTGCGGAACCCGATTTTTAAGCGCAGGTGAACGGGGATTAATGTAGGTGAAATATGTTGAGTCGTTATTGGATAATTTGTGCGATCGTAGGGGCGGGTTTTACCAACCATCTATGTTGAAAACTAAATATCTCCTAAACCCGCCCCGCCTAGATACTGGTTTTTAAAGAGCACAACAAGTAATTGCGATCGACCTCAGTTTTATGCAAATTCCCAGAATAAATTATATCAAACCCCATTGATGACAAAGGATTTGCTCAGCTCAGACCCATACAAATTTTACATTCAAGGCGCTATAAAATTATTGTGGGGTGGGCATCTCGCCCGCCCCAAAAATAAAATTTAGATGATCGACAGCTTACAATTTGTCGATCGACCTTTTGGCTTTATCTGCCAGATTTTTCACCGCATTTTTAGCATCTTCTGCAGCGTGGCGGGCGGCAGCTTCGGCTTGTTTGGCTTTGCCTTCAACCTGGTCTTTTCTGTTTCCCGTAATATTACCGAAAATTTCCTGAGCTTTGCCTTCTAAATTTTTGCCGATCGCCTTCGCTCTGTCTTCTGTAGTCATGATAAGCTCCGTTTGGCAAGTTGCTTTAGTAACATTGTAAAATCAACTCGCCTGCAATTGCCTTTAACTTCATATTAATTTATATTCTGCTTGACATCGATCTTCTGCTGATGATTTACTTCCGGCAAACACGTCACTCAAAAATCCAAGGATTTTTTTTTTACAACTGTATACCTCCGCAAAATTAGTCATAACTTAGATATTGCACCCTTCTAAATTAGGCTTTTATGAACAGGCAAGATGCCTGTTCCACAAGAAAATTTATCTTTTGTGGAACGGCTTTTATGAACAGGCAAGATGCCTGTTCCACAAGAAAATTTATCTTTTGTGGAACGGGCCGAAGAGCCCGTTCTTGAGAATGGTGCAAAATGCGTCCTAAAAAACTATTTCAAACTCGCCGCAGCAACTTTAATCGGTTCCAGCAATTCTAACGGCAAATGCAGCATATTCAATTGGGTGCTATCTGCTGCTTTCCTTTCCGGATCGGGGCCGTGATAATCGCTGCCACCAGTGGCCAGCAAACCGTAGTGAAGGCACAAATCTTTCAACTTTTGGATTTGGCTGGAACTGTGGCTGGGATGGTATACTTCAACTCCCATTAAACCAGCATCTACTAATTCTTTTAAGACTTCCTCAACAGCACCACCGCGAAATAAATAAGGGTGAGCCCAAACTGGTACTGCGCCGCAACTCTTCAGTAAATCGATGCCTTCGGCGATCGAGAATTTCTCGTAATGAACATAAGCCGGGCCGTCATCTCCCAGCCAGCGATCGAATGCTTCCCGCGATGATTTCGCGTGACCGGCTTTTACCAGCGCAGAGGCAATGTGAGGCCTTCCCGGTGCCATTCCTGGGGATGTTTTTGGCAGTTCGATCGCGTATCCCATTGCTGCTAATTTTTCGACCATTTCCTGCGATCGGCGAAACCTTCCTTCCAGGCGATCGTTCAAAGGAACTCGCAACTTATTTGCATCGGGATAAAAACCTAAAATGTGCAGCGAACGGCCGTTGTGAACGGTGCTGAGTTCGAGTCCGGGGACTATTTCGATACCGTACAAAGCAGCGGCGGCGAAGGCTTCATCCCAACCAGACATCGTATCGTGATCCGTGACGGCCAAGGCGCGAACCCCCGAAGACGCGGCGGCGGCTACGAGTTCGGCAGGGGTGAGAGTGCCGTCGGAATAAGTTGTGTGACAGTGGAGTTCTAGCATTTTTTTCGGTAAGTTAAAGTCTGCGAAACCTGCAATTATTCCCCTCACTCATGTGAGATATACCGTCATGCGATTTTAGATTTTAGATTTTAGATTTTAGATTTTAGACTTGGGCGCGATCGCTAGAGGAGAACGATTTTAGATTGAATTAGTGATGCTATAACGGTTGGCTGTTATCTACAATAGCCTTTTTTTTCTGAACTGATTTCAGTGCAACCAACAAGTTTTTTTGTTATTTAAATCTGTTAGCTGTAATAAGTTTTCCCGCCTTAACTTTGTACCTTTCTGTTTCTTAAAAATTTGCGTATGTTGAGCATCCTGTCCGCCTTTTCAGTTGAATTTAGATGCAAAACAGCTTAGCTATTTCTTGATTTCTCGCATTGGGTAAAGGACACCCTCTGGCAATTTGGGAGGAACCGGCGATATTTCAATACTTTGTATGTTGTGAACTGGGATAACTACCAGTTTATCTGCCAATTCGAGAATTACCGGGTCTGCTGTCAACATTTTGTGCAGGCGAGTGCCTAAAGTTGCTTGCTCTCCTACTGTTCCTTCTGGCGCAATGAACTGGAAGTGTTGCTGTTTGCCGTTGGTATAGTGGATTGTCAGATTGATAATTCCTTCTTGGTTGGTTGCTTGCATAATTTTTTCCCCCTAACAGTCGATCGGGACTTCGCAAAATTAACAATAAATCAAAACTGGCGATCGCACCACGATTGGAAAGCTCGTTGGAAAGCTTTTGACAAGACCAGGCTGTCGGTACGAAAGTCCGGTTACTGCTAATTTTATCACAAAAACTGTACGGAAACTCGCCAACTTACCCAGTATAGAATTGCCAGTCGCGCTGTCTTTGCTCCTCAATGCGCGAGATCCTTCGCCAGCAATATTTGGTCGATCGGGCTTTCTTGTATGCCAGTTGGCAAAGTGGCTCAATTTAGCCTGTGTAGCGACTTGACTCAAAGCGGTCTCAAGTCATACAGCAGAGGCATTTGAGCACTTTTGGTGTCAAGGTTTTTCGAGGTGGGAACTGTGGAGGTTAGGATAGTGGCATTCTGCTGTCACTGCCGTAGAGGATTTTTTTATAAATTAATAACATAACATTCAGGTACAGCTTATGAAATCCACACTTTGTTTTCCCGAAACTTCTCTTCACTCTAACGCAGTCACTGTTAATAATAATGCTATTGACTCTTGTATCCTGACAGCTTGGATTGACTTAGTAGGAGGAGACTTTGATAATTTGGGAGGAGATGATTGGCTTCCCTTGTGCGGCGACATTGATGACGGCGAAATTTACCGCGAATGGTTTTTGTGGCAAGACAGCGAAGTAACTCAAGAATGGGAAGCTTACGATCCTATTACTAATTATCGAGTTGTGGCACCTAGCCGAGAAATGATGATTGCTAAAATCGACAAAATAGAAGATTCCAGAACAATTTAGTTGAGCGGGAGAAGGTTAAATATTGAGTTTCAACTTTAATAAAAATTATGTAAACAAACCCGGTTTCTCCCCACCCTTAAAGAAACCGGGTTTTTCAGGCCCAAACTCTAGGTTTGGGTTGAGTTCCAGGGGGCGAACCTAATAATTTAGGTCGCTACTGCTTTTTGTTTTTCTCGTTCTAATTTGCGCTGCTTCAAGGCGGCAAGATTTTGTTTAATTGTGTCGATCGCAAATCCAGCCCCCTGCTGTTGGTATAATTCGCTGGCACGGATCAAATCTGCCACAGCCTCCTCATCCGATCGCAAATTTGCAAAAGCTAAGCCGCGATTGTGGTAAGCTTCTGCCAAAGTTGAAACTTGTTCTACAGCGCTGGTAAATTTATCTTTTGCTTTGCGGTACTTTCCCGACTGATAAGCCTCAATTCCTTGTTGAAAATAAACGGAAGCTTTGGTACCGCTGTCGGTATCGGGAAATTCTGGATAAGTTAAAATTGGTTCTTTAAATAGTACAGAAATGCTGCCCTTGCCGAAGTAAGCCCAAGTCATTGTTCCAAACCCAATCCCCAGCACGAGGGCAATAATGACAGACAGAGCAATAAAATTGGTGAGTTCCATAGAGCAATATTTGTTGTATTATAATATGATAAGTTAATTCCTAACTTCTGCAACAATGGCTGCACGGATTTACCTTAACTGGAAATGGTTTTTCCGGTCGCTAGCTTTAGTATGGTCGATCGGCTTAATGATTGCAACTGCAAGTTCTGACGCAGCAACCAAGGCGCAAACTCAAGCAGGGTGGCAATTGTTGCAGCGGGATGAGACAGGGTTGGTGGTAGCAATGCGACACGCGATCGCCCCAGGTACGGGAGATCCTGCTAACTTTAAGTTGGGCGACTGTTCTACCCAGCGCAATTTATCTGCACAAGGAAGAACCCAAGCCCAGCAAATTGGAGCCGAATTTCGCAACCGCAACATCAAAGTTGCCAGAGTTTTATCGAGTCAGTGGTGTCGGTGTTTGGAAACAGCAAAACTGATAAATTTAGGCAAAGTCGAACCGTTCCCAGCCCTGAACTCGTTCTTTAGCGACAGCAGCAAAGAAGCCAGCCAAACAGCAGCCATTCGCAAATTAATTCTGGACAACCGCAACACTAAAGGCGCGATTATTATGGTAACTCATCAAGTAAATATTACCGCTATCACTGATATTGTACCGCAAAGCGGCGAAGCTGTGATTCTCAAAGGATATCCACAAGGTAAAATCCAAATAGTCGGACGAATTGGAAGATTTTAAATAGAGATAAAGTTATAATAATATTACCAATTCCCCATTACCAATTCCCCATTACCAATTCCCCATTACCAATTTATATGAGTTTTTTATACAGCGCCGCCCTAGTGACTTTAGCCGACCTTGATAAAGAAGTTCTAGTTAAATTTTACACAAAATTTCTCGACATAGAACCCAACCCTTACATTCCCAATACTTATGCTGAATTTCAACTCCCAGGCTTAAGACTCGGCATATTCAAACCCAAAGATTCCCACAAATCGGAATTTGCAAGTCGAGCAAAAACAGGCATGAGTCTCTGTTTGGAAGTCAGCGATATCGAAACTGCGATCGCCAGAATTTGGGCTTTAGGTTATCCGCCCAGCGGAGAAATTATCAAAGCTTCTCACGGTCTAGAAATCTATGCCTTCGATCCTGCCGGGAACCGCATAATTTTACATCAATCCCATGAGAATGTAGGATGAGGGCTAATTATTGGTGAACTCTCGATCTTCTCTTCTATCCTCTTCTCTTCCTTTGTGGAACAGGCGTCCCGCCTGTGGTTCTTCCCGTCTTCGCGGTTCGTCAAAAAAAACATCAACTACCTAATCAGTTCAGCAAAACTATAAAAACTGATAATTAATATTAATAACAACAAAGCAGTCAGGTGAGTTAGCTGAAATTGAGACCGGGGATCGATCGATTCCCGCACCAAAATTGAAAAAGACGAACCAATTATATAACTCAAACACAGCGTTAAATACTGCCACTGCAATGTTACACTCCACAGCCCCAGCAACATCATCGCCAAAGTCAACATTACCAACTCAACAAAGCGAGGCGGATTGTGCTGAGTAGACAGAATCAAAGTGTCCAACCAATATTGCCAAGGTCTCATGTGTTAGCGATCGAGCTTTTGGATTTAGCCTTCTAGCTTAACCTACGATCGCCATTCAGTTTGTTGCTGCAAACACCTTAAAGCCTCAGCCGTCTCAACCTGCGGAAATTGCCCGTAAAAGCGGCTGACACTGTAAAAAGGGTGAGGAGTCTCCAGAACGATCAACTTATCGCCCATTTTGGCCAAAAATCCCATCAAATCTGCCGGGGCCACAGGCGCGCAAATCCACAAAGCCAGCGGTTGCTGCGACTGCAAAGCCTTAGCCGCCACAGCCATCGTCATCCCTGTAGCAATGCCGTCATCAACCAAAATCGCCAAAGCCCCCGCCGCGCTGATATTGGGGCGTCCCGGAGACAAATCTGCCAGCAGAGATTGAGCATTATTTTGAGCCACGGGCAATGCTGATTTTTGCAAGCGTAAATTGTGCTGCTTTTGCTTTTCCCAGAGGACGTGACCATCAGCAGTTGCAGCCCCGATCGCCAATTCTAAATTATCTGGACGAGTAATTTTCTTGGCAACAACCACATCCAAAGGACAGCCCAAGCGACGCGCAATCGGCACAGCAACGGGCAAACCCCCGCGCGGCAAGGCGTAAACAATCGGTTTCAGCGCCTTCTGTGTCATTAAACTCAACTTGCCGAACTCGTCCGCAACTGCCTCGGCCAGTTTTTCGCCTGCATCGGCGCGATCGTCAAAAAACGGGTTAGAGAACATATTTTTGCCTGTACGAGCTCAACCAAACAATTGGAGATTGTACGCGCCAGCGTAGCTATCCCGTAGGGAATCGACAGCATCACCTACAAGCTTCTAGCCAATCTCAAATCACCAAACCCGATCTAAACTATAAACTCTAGACTCCAAAATATCTCCCTAATTGTAAAAACTATGTCCAGCGACTTGCAACTCAGCCTTTTTGACAACAATCAAAGTGCCACTTTCCAAACAGACTCAATACCAGCAAATGCCAAAATTCCCATTCCTCCGGGCACTTATCAAAATATGGAACAAATCGGCGAGCACTGCAACCGCTGCTACCGCTGCGAATTGGGCAACAGCCGCACTCACGCCGTCATCGGGCGCGGCAATCCTCAAGCCTCAATTTTGATTGTGGGAGAAGCGCCCGGACAAAACGAAGATGAAACCGGATTGCCCTTCGTCGGGCGATCGGGCAAACTGTTAGATAAGATTTTAGAATCCGTGGGATTGAGTGCAGAAACCGACGTATTCATTGCCAACGTCATCAAATGTCGCCCTCCCAACAACCGCCCTCCGACAGCAAAAGAAATCGAAGCTTGCAAACCTTACTTGCTCGAACAAATTCGCATCTTAGACCCCAAAATTATTTTATTAACCGGTGCAACAGCCCTCAAAGGTTTGCTAAGCGACAAGCGCCCCATTAGTAAAATCAGAGGTCAATGGATTAAATGGGAAAATCGTTTGTGTATGCCAATTTTTCACCCGTCGTACTTGCTGCGAAACCCCTCCCGCGAACCGGAAACTCCAAAATGGTATATGTGGCAAGATATGCAGGCTATCAAGGCTAAACTGGATGAATTCAAAGAGCAATTCTAATCAATTTTTCTTGTGGATTTGTAGGCTGGTTTGAGGCACAATCTCGGATTTTTACCCACAATCTTAAAACCCGCCCCCACCCACCGAAAAATTATAATTAATTTTCATGTGTAATTTGTAGGGGGCTGGTTTCACCAACAATCTCTGATTTTTACCTGCCATCTACAAAACAAGTTCCCGCTTTCCATTCATAAATTCACGCCCCGTAGTAAAAATCCGAATTATGGTTGTCTCTAGTATTTTTAGTGAAACTCCTATCAATAGACAAGAAATTCCTCAAGAACTATTAGACATTGAAGATAAACAACGTACTAATCCACTTCCTTGGAAAGGGCAATTTTCACCCCAGTTCGTCGAAACTTTAATTGAGAAATATGCCAATAAAAATAGTGTGATTTTTGATCCATTTTTAGGTAGTGGAACTGTTTTATATGAGGCAGGAAGATTCGGACTGGAAGCCTGCGGAACAGAAATCAATCCAGCAGCTTTAATCCTAGCTAACACTTATAAATTCATCACTATCTCACCAAGAAAGCGTGAAAAATGTATCAATTGTTTTCTCACTCAACTAAAAACAGAGATATGGGAGAGAATGCCACTATTCCAAACTATACAAAAAGAACTTACACCCAATGATTTAATAGATAAAATTGTAGACGTAGCCGTTGATGATGAAGAAAAGTTCCTTAATATTCTACATAAAGCATTAGTGATATTGCTAGACTTAGAAAACAAAAAACTTACCCAATTAAGAGTTTTTACAATTGCGGAAAATATCGCTACTTTTGTCCTTAAACTACCCTATAGTAAAAAGCCGATAAATGCCTACAATGCCGATGCAAGACACGTTCCCTTACAAAACTCCAGCGTCAATCTTGTGATTACCTCCCCCCCTTATATCAATGTATTTAACTATCATCAGCAGTATCGCGGTTCTACTGAAGCACTAAACTGGAAAATTTTAGAGGTGGCAAAATCCGAGTTTGGTTCTAATCGCAAGCATAGAAGTAATAGATTTCTAACTGTCATTCAATATTGCTTAGACCTCGCCTATACTTTGCAAGAATTGTTAAGAATATGCCGCCCTAACAGTAGAATAATATTTGTAGTAGGTAAAGAATCAAATATTAGAGGAACGCCTTTTTTAAATGGGGAGTTAGTTGCAGAAGTTGCTCGTCAAGTATTGGGGATTAGCTTAGATATCCGTCAAGAAAGAAGTTTTGTAAATCGTTATGGAAAAATTATCAAAGAAGATATACTACACTTTACAAAAAGAGAAGACTTACAGTATTATTTTGCCATACATCAAGCCAGAACTCTTTCTATAGAAGCTTTAATATCTGCTTATTCCGTAGCCAATGAACAAGTAAAAGATGAAATCAAGGATGCTATCGATAAGGCTGCCACAGTACAGCCCTCACCTTATTTCGATCTGCAGCGTTCACGAAAAACCATTGAAATACTCAACCCAAAAGAAGAAAATTATGTTTAATTTAGCTCAACCACATGGGGACAAACTAGCAGCATTACTTGATAACGTGAAATTACCTCCTACAGATAAACGGCGTGTTAATCAAGCAATCGAATACTATAAAAAATGGTTGGAAACGCTTAAAAACATCAGGGGGGATGATCTGAAAGTTGTTCCAGAGATGGTATCCCATCTAACCTCCTATAAGCGATACATTGACGTTGAACTAATTTTTGACAGTGACAATGATTTTTTGTACCGTCAAAAAGGGCAATTAAAACTTGACAACTCAATTATTGAAGAATTTATACCTATCTTAGTTACAACCGTCTTTGCAGATTCATTAAAGGACAAAGAATTATCCTTTGGCCCAACACAGTGTTTTTCATCACTACGATTTGAGTCAAGTTTAAAACTCAGTCCAAAAGGCGGCGGGATGAGTATTCGAGCCAAGGATCAAGATTTTGCGATTAGTAGAAAAATATTCCTAAAAGCCTCTCATAACCAAGATTTTAAGGAGACTACCTCCCGTGAGGCAAATATTGCTTATGTTGCGGCTGAGTGTAAAACAAATCTTGATAAAACCATGTTTCAAGAGGGCGCAGCAACTGCCCTGGATGTAAAATTGAGTGTACCAGGAGCCAAGTATTTCTTGCTATGTGAGTGGCTTGATATGTCGCCGATTAGCTCATCACTCACAGCTATTGATGAGATACTAATTTTAAGAAAAGCAAAACGCTTATCGTCTAATATAAGAAGTGCTTTTAGTACGGTAGAGGGAAGAAAGAAAAATAAAGATTATTTTGTCAACCATCTCGATAACAACCCCTTTGCACCGGAAGTTTTTATGAGATTTTTAAATGAGATTGAAGGGATGATTGGTAAAGATGAACTAGACGAAGATGACGTGCTGTCAAGAGGCTATTTTTAAGTGTAAAAAAAATCATCGGAACCAGCGAAAGTTATGGCTTTGCCTGACAATCTCGCAGCCACAAACGAATCGCCTCTGCAATTTCGCTTTTCTCCCCCTGTGGCCGCAACAACGGACTAACATCCGCCACGGTATCATACCTAGAAACAATTTTCACTAATTCCCACCCGTTCTCGGTTTTAGTGAAAAATAACCAATGATATTGCTCAATTTCGACTGGTTTTCCCCCGCGATACTGCCGTTCCAAAGTAGTAATGAAAACTTGACTGGCATTTTCAGGAAGTGCATCTTCAAAATTTAAAGGTAGCGGTTCAAACTCCGGGCGGCCGGCTAAAATTATTTGCGGCAGCGCGTAACCGGGCGGTGTGTTTTTGTTAGGAGAAAAGTGCGATCGCACAATTACGCGATTAGCATAACTCGGCAAATCTTGCAACAGGCGATCGACCAAAGTTTCTAAATCAGCGGGACAGGGCGATCGCGCTAACAAATCATACCCACTGGCATTAATACTGTGAGCATGATTTGTCACCAAATTAACTGCCCAAGTCGGAGTTGCAACCGCAGATATAAGCAGATAAACACAGATGAACGCAGATAAAATTCTATCGGCGTTCATCGGCGTTTATCGGCGGTAAAAACAACATTCCTATTGTTACTCCAATTCTTCACAAATACGCGCAAAAGCCGCCGCCGGATCGGGCGCAGCAGTAATCGGGCGCCCAATCACCAGATAATCCGCACCAGCTTTCAAAGCAGCCTTCGGAGTCATCGATCGCTTTTGATCGCCTCCATCAGCCCATTTCGGACGCACACCGGGACAAACTAACACAAAATCATCCCCGCAACTCATTCTTAACTGTTCCACCTCTTGCGGAGAACAAACAGCCCCAGCTAAACCCGTTTCCTTAGCCAACAATGCCATGTGCAAAGCAAATTCCGGCAACTCCAAAGGTATTTTCAACTCAAAAGCCAACTGTCGCGAATTCAAACTCGTTAACAGGGTAATTGCAATCAACTTAGGAGTCGGTCGATCGACAGCCGCCGCCCCTTCAGTCAAAGCCAACTGTGCCGCTTTCAAAGCATCTTTACCACAAGTAGAATGGATCGTCAATAAATCCACATTGTACTTAGCAGCAGCCCGACAAGCACCAGCCACAGTATTCGGGATATCATGAAACTTCAAATCGAGAAAAATCCGCTTTTCCCGCTGTTTTAAAATTTCCAAAATCCCCGGCCCGGAACTCACAAACAGTTCCAAACCCACTTTCCAGAAGGATACATCAGGCAGTTTGTCAAGAAGTGCGATCGCCTCTTCTTGACTCGAAACATCCAAAGCAACAATAATTCGATTATCAGCGTTCATCTTCAGTATTCATCTTCAGTATTCATCTGCGGTTAAAAAAGAGATTCAAGACACCAATCGCACAAACTTATTCTTCCCAACCTGCAAAACCTTACCGCATAAATCAGCAGGTGATTCAAAAGTAAGGTTAACATCAGAAACCCGATCGCCCTCCAACTTGACCCCACCGCCCTGCATCAACTTTCGCGCCTCACCGCTGCTTTTACAAAGCCCGCTAGCACTCAGAATATAAAACAACTTAGCCGGAAACTGCACACTTGCCAAAGAAAACTCGGGCACAGCATCAGCTTGTCCCGCAGCACCTTTAACCAGCGCAATTGCATCTTGTTGTGCGCGATCCGCCGCTTCCGCACCGCGATACTGGCGCAGCACATCAACCGCCAAAAGTTTCTGTTTTTCTCGCGGATTTTCTGGCAATTCATCAAGCGGCAAATCTGTCAATAGTTCAAAATATTGGGCGATCGAACTATCGGCAATTTTCTCCAACTTAGAATACATCGTCAGCGGGTCTTCCGACAAACCCACATAATTTCCCAAAGATTTCGACATCTTCTGCACGCCGTCAGTTCCGATCAAAATCGGCATCAGCAAACCAAACTGCGGCTTCATCCCAAAATGCCGCTGCAAATCTCTCCCCACCGCAATATTAAACTTTTGGTCGGTTCCCCCCAACTCCACATCCGCTTCCAAAGCCACCGAATCGTAACCCTGCATTACTGGGTACAAAAACTCGTGCAGATAAATCGCATTCTCCTGCTGCATCCTGTTATCAAATCCCTCTTTAGCGAGCATCTGCTGCACCGTCATGGTCTTCAGCAGTTCCAAAATCTTCGCCAAGTCCAATTTCGACAACCACTCGGAGTTGTAGCGAATTTCCAAACGTCCGGGTGTGTCAAAATCTAGAATCGGACGCACTTGGTCTAAATAAGTCTTGGCATTTTCCGCCACTTGTTCGGCCGTCAACTGGGGGCGCATCTCGGATTTCCCTGTCGGATCGCCAATTCTTGCGGTAAAATCTCCGATCAGCAGTACGGCTGTGTGACCGGCATCTTGAAAAGCCCGCAGCTTGCGGACGCAAATGCTGTGTCCCAAGTGAATGTCACTCCCTGTCGGGTCAATTCCCAGTTTGACGCGCAACGGTCGATCGACTTGGGCCAGGAGTTGGGCTAAATTTTCGTCAGGGTTGCTAGAATCAGGTCGATCTGGAAAAATCTCGCTGACGCCGCGGTAAAGCGCTGAAAGGTTAGGAGTTATCATCGGGGAGCGATCGTCCATCATATTTTGCCAAAGTGCAGCAGAATTAGTTACACTCACTGGTTGACGCATAAAAACATAACTATAGCGCTACTATAATCCCAAAGCTGACCGGCTTTCATTAGCTGACCCCGCCCAAAAACGGATACGCTGCCACGTACAACAGTCGTGGAGATCCCCAAATTTTAGACTCTTGTTCAAACTCCCAGATTCATCTGTGGAATAAATCTAAAATCTAAAATCTAAAATCTAAAATCGACTGACAGTCTCTAGGTTTCGCATCTAAAATTAAAAGTCTTAAACCCCAAATCGAGTGAGGAAGTGAAATCCACGTGTCAACCAACGCAGTCCGCAATAACACGGAAAACTCAGCCCCCGTATTCGAGTTTGTTCAGTCAGTCAGTAAAGTGACCGCCGGAACCATACTCAGCATGACAATGCTTGCCAGTTCCGTAGTCGCTGGTGGACTGGTTGGCTTAGCGATCAGCTTCCGCAATTTGCCAGATGTTCGGATCTTGCAAACCTACTCTCCCACCGAAACTACCCACATTTACGACATCAACGGCAAGCCGCTAGCCAGCATCCACGACGAAGCCAACCGGGATGTCGTACCCCTTGACCAAATCTCCCCGCACCTGAAACGAGCAGTTCTGGCGATCGAAGATAGCAACTTCTTTACCCACAAAGGCATCAACCCTGGCGGGATAGCCAGAGCTCTGATAGTCAACCTAGAGAAAGGTCGAACCGTGGAAGGGGGCTCGACTATGACTATGCAGCTAGTCAAGAACCTGTTTCTTTCTCCCCAGTCAAAATTTAGTCGCAAGGTAGCTGAAGCGGTAATGTCTATCCGCTTGGAGCAAATTCTCAACAAAGACCAAATTCTGCAACTATACCTCAATCAAATCTACTTAGGTCACAACTTGTACGGCGTAGAGACAGCCTCTCGAAGCTATTTCAACAAATCAGCAAGTAATTTGACTCTTTCAGAAGCAGCGATGCTGGCCGGCTTAATTTCTGCCCCCGAAGAATACAGTCCTTTCGTCAATTACAAGTTGGCAAAAGAGCGGCAAAGCCTCGTTTTAGGCCGCATGAAGGATCTTAAATGGATTACGCCGGCACAAGAGACTGCTGCCCGCCAGGAAAAAATTAAGCTAGGCAAAATTACCTCTTTTGGCGGCTCTCAAGTTCCTTACGTAACACAAGCCGTAGTCCAGGAACTAACGAGGCGTTTCGGGCGAGATGCCGTGGTTAAGGGAGGAATGCGCGTTCAAACCACGATCGACCTCAAAATGCAGCGCATAGCCGAAGAAACAGTCAAAGCGTGGCACAATCGGCTTTACTACCAAGGGCTGTTTTACGATCGCGATGAAGGTCAAATTGCCCTAGCCGCCGTCGATCCCCGCACCCACTTCGTCAAAGCAATGGTTGGCGGCGTCGATTACGAAAAGAGTCAGTTCAACCGCGCCATTCAAGCACGCCGCCAGCCCGGATCTTCTTTTAAACCTTTTATCTACTACGCTGCCTTTGCTAGCGGGAAATACAGCCCCGATTCAGTTGTCTACGACTCCCCTGTGGGCTACCGCGACGGCGACGGCTACTACTACCCTCAAAACTACGGCGGCGGCTTCTCCGGTGCAGTCAGCATCCGCAGAGCTTTGGAAGTATCTCTGAACATTCCCGCCGTCAAGCTTGGCCAAGAAGTCGGATTGAATAAAGTGATTGAGATTTGCCGCGTGCTCGGCATCAGAAGTCCGATGGAACCGGTGATTTCTTTGCCCTTGGGTGCGGTTGACCTCACTCCTTTAGAAATGGCCGGAGCTTTTGCTACCTTCGCCAACAACGGCTGGCATTCTGACACCACTTTTATCGTGCAAGTCACTGACAGCAGCGGCAACGTCTTGCTCGACAATACGCCCAAACCCAAATTAGTCCTCAATTCCTGGGCGGCGGCATCTGTCAACAGCGCCCTGCAAGGAGTAATTACCAGCGGAACGGCAAGGGCGGCTCAACTTGGCCGGCCGGCTGCTGGGAAAACTGGTACAACTTCCTCAGAACGGGATATCTGGTTTGTGGGTTACGTGCCGCAGTTGTCGGTGGCTGTTTGGATGGGCAACGACAATTATAGACCGATGAGCTACGGTGCTACTGGGGGTGGGATTGTCGCCCCTGTTTGGCGCGATTTTATGAGCCAAGCTTTGCAGGGAGTTCCCGCAGAAAGTTTCAAACCTGCTTCATCTTTTGAGCGCCCTTAATTATTGGGCATGGGCAAAACAGGGCATGGGCAAAACAGGGCATGGGCAAAACAAAAACAGGGCATTGGGAATACTTTCTTTTTCTTCCTTCTTCCCTCTTCCTTCTTCCTTCTTCGTTCTGCTCACTAAGATTGTTTTTCCAGCTCAGATTTCATCCGCTCCAGCGTTGAGTTCATTTGCTCAAACATCTGCTGGGGCGTGATGCCAAATTGATTGAGCTGTGTTTTTAACTGCTCTACAGTCATCTGAGCCATGAAGTCCTCAGACAGCTCAAAGCGCTTCATAAAAATACGGTACCGCTCCATCATCGATTCCATCTGAGCGATAAACATTTTCTTGCCTTCGCGATCGAATTTCCCGTAATTGCCGCCTAGTTTGATGAGAGATTGATAGTCTTCAAACAACAGTTTGGCTTCTTGCTGAACAATTTCTGAATCAAAAAATCCCATAGCTTTCCTAATTTTTTAATATTCAACTAATTTTGATCTAAGCGAGAAATCCCGCTGCTTTTTCTACTATTTTATCAGTTGCCGGAGGAAGTCCCTACCCCTCAAGGTACAAGAATAAGTAGAAATTTCCGTACAGCATAAGGCATGGGCATTGGGCATCGGGCATTGAGCATTGGGCATGGGCCAAACAGGGCATCGGGCATGGGCCAAACAGGGCATCGGCCAAACAGGGCATCGGCCAAACAGGGCATCGGGCATCGGGCTTGCGATGACAACAGTCAACAGTCAACAGTCAACAGTCAACAGTCAACAGTCAACAGTCAACAGTCAACTGTCAACAGTCAACTGTCAACAGTCAACTGACTTCAAACTTCCCCGATGCGTTCTAGAGGCCAAAACCGCACTACAGCGCGGCCGATGATATTCTGCTTAGGTAAAAATCCCCACCTGCTGGAGTCGTTGCTGTTGTTGCGGTTGTCTCCCATCACAAAGTATTCATTGTCTGGGACGCGATAAGGCCCCCACTGGTATTTAGGAGGTTCGGCAATATATTTTTCGACGAGGGGTTTGTCGTTGAGATAAACTAAACCTTGTTTAACGGCGACGGTTTGACCCGGTAAGCCAATTACCCGCTTGATGAATGCTTGGTCTTGGGTAAAGCCTTGTTCTTGCAACTTTTCGGGAGGAGCAAATACTACGATGTCGCCAGTTTTCGGAGGTTCGAGGTAGTAGGAGATTTTTTCGACTACGACCCGATCGCCCACGTGCAGAGTTGGTACCATAGAATCTGAGGGTATGTAGCGCGGTTCGGCGACCAAGGCTCGAATCACTATTGCTAAACTCAAAGCAATAATCACTATCTGAAGATTTTCTCGCTGTGACTTCCACGCTTTCTGCCACCAGCTTTCAGCAGGGGGATTTTCTGCTACTTCTGTACCCACATTCTTTTTTTCAGATGTCATGAAAGTCCTCGCTAAATAGTTGCCACTAATTATCTGATTAAGCTCACTCAGCATTTAAATTGCATCTCTACAAATTATCAAAGCATGAGCGGGCTGGGCACGCGAACCAGCCCAAAATATACAATTTAAATGCAGTAGATCTTACCATTGAAGTATGTCGCTGTTAATTACTAGACGTGCAGTGCAAGCCTTTGTAAAGTATCTTGAAAGGCATCTGCGTTGCATCTGCGGTTTCCCTATCAATCAAATATTTATGCCATAACTCCTGTTGATATTAACTCATAAAAAAGGCAGAGAATTTAAATTCTCTACCTTTTTTATGTGAGGATTTTGAGTTGTTTGCGATCGCGAGATTGGTTCTTTCCCAACTTAACTCGCGATCGCACTTACTCAAACTTACTCAACGCCTTGGGGCAGCAATTCCCGCTTTTGACCTTGCAGCACCTTAACAATTCCGTCCTCGCCCACATCCACAACAGCGGTGTCGCCGTCTTTGATGCGGCCAGAAAGGATTTCCTCAGCCAAACTGTCTTCCAACAAGCGCATAATGGCGCGGCGCAGGGGTCGGGCTCCGTAGCTGGGGTTGTAGCCTTCTTCTACCAGCCGTTCTTTGAATTTTTCGGTCACTTCCAGGGTGATTCCCTGTTCTGTCAAACGACCGAACACTTCTTTGAGCATGATAACCGCGATTTCCTTGACTTCTTCCTTGTTCAACTGGCGGAAGACGATAATTTCGTCTAGTCGGTTGAGGAATTCGGGGCGGAAGTAGTTTTTGAGTTCTTCGTTAACCAAAGAACGAATGCGGTTGTAATTAGCATCGGCTTGGTTGTCGCTGAACTCGAAGCCGAGGCCGCCGCCGCCTTTTTCAATCACCTTAGAACCGATGTTTGAGGTCATAATCAGCAGCGTGTTTTTGAAGTCCACGGTGCGACCTTTGGCATCTGTTAAGCGGCCGTCTTCCAATATTTGCAACAGCATATTGAAGACATCGGGGTGGGCTTTTTCGATTTCGTCGAACAGCACGACGGTGTAAGGACGGCGGCGGACTGCTTCTGTGAGTTGGCCGCCTTCGTTGTAGCCGACGTAGCCGGGAGGAGAACCGATGAGTTTGGAGACGGTGTGACGTTCCATGTACTCCGACATATCCAGCCGAATCATCGCGTCTTCTGAACCGAAGAAGTAGCCGGCTAGGGCTTTGGTGAGTTCGGTTTTGCCTACGCCGGTAGGCCCGGAGAAGATGAAACTGGCGATCGGGCGATTGGGATTTTTCAAGCCAACGCGAGCGCGACGGATGGCGCGGGAAACGGCTTTCACTGCTTCTTCCTGGCCGATCAAGCGCTGGTGCAAGGTATCTTCCATGTGCAGCAGCTTTTCGGATTCGGATTCGGTCAGTTTGTTGACCGGGACTCCCGTCCAGCTTGCCACGATTTGAGCGATATCTTCTTCGGTGACTACTGGCGATGGGTCTGTTTCGCCGGTGCGGGCCGAGTCGGTTTTTTTGGCTTGGGAAATAGCGCGAATTTCGGCTTTGATCGTCATTTCCCGATCGCGCAATTCGCCGGCTTTGTCAAAGTCTTGAGAACGCACCGCTTCGTCTTTATCTTTGAGGACTTGGCGCAGTTCTTTGTCAAGTTCTTTGGCAGCCGGGGGCAGTTGGGAGTTGATCAAGCGGACTCTAGAACCAGCTTCGTCTACCAAGTCAATTGCTTTGTCTGGGAGGAAGCGATCGGAGATGTACCGATGAGATAGTTTGGCTGCAGCTTCCAGGGCCGTGTCCAAGATTTTCAGCTTGTGGTGCTGTTCGTAGCGTTCCCGCAAGCCGAAGAGAATCTCGATCGTCTCGTCAACAGTCGGTTCGCCGACCATCACGGGCTGGAAGCGCCGTTCTAGGGCTGCGTCGCGTTCGATGTGTTTGCGGTACTCGTCTAAAGTTGTAGCGCCGATACACTGGAGTTCGCCTCTTGCCAAAGCCGGCTTGAGAATGTTCGCAGCGTCGATCGCCCCTTCAGCAGCACCCGCACCGATCAAAGTGTGCACTTCGTCAATCACCAAAATCACGTTACCCGCAGTGCGGATTTCGTCCATGATTTTTTTGAGGCGTTCTTCAAATTCGCCCCGGTATTTGGTACCGGCAACCAGCAAGCCGATGTCGAGGGTAACAACGCGCTTTTCTTCGAGGATGTCTGGGATATCGTTGTTAGCAATGCGCTGGGCCAGACCTTCGGCGATCGCGGTTTTGCCGACTCCGGGTTCGCCGATGAGCACCGGGTTATTTTTGGTGCGGCGACCGAGGATTTGAATTACCCGTTCGATTTCTTTTTGGCGTCCGACTACTGGGTCTAGTTTGCCATCGACCGCCATTTGAGTCAGGTTGGCACCGAATTCATCCAGGGTTGGGGTTTTGGTGCGAGCGCCGCCGCCAGTGGCTGCGACTTCTGCGGTTTCTCCCAGCATCCGAATCACTTGGGTGCGGACTTTCGACAAGTCTACTCCCAGGTTTTCTAAGACTCTAGCCGCTACTCCTTCACCTTCGCGGATCAGGCCCAGCAGCAGGTGTTCAGTACCTATATAGTTGTGTCCGAGTTGACGAGCTTCTTCTAGGGATAGTTCTAGAACCCGCTTGGCGCGGGGGGTGAACGGAATTTCTACTGCTACGAAGCCGGAACCGCGCCCGATGATTTTTTCCACTTCAATCCGAGCGTCTTTGAGGTTGACCCCCATTGATTTGAGGACTTTAGCTGCAACCCCGGTTCCTTCACCGATCAGACCCAGGAGGATCTGTTCTGTCCCTACGAAGTTGTGACCCAGGCGGCGAGCTTCTTCCTGGGCCAACATGATTACTTTTATTGCTTTTTCTGTGAAGCGTTCAAACATGATTTATTCCCATCACCTGCTGCTATGTGCCCGTTTCGAGGTCACGCTCGCACAACGAGCGTTTTTGTTCTCGTAGGGACAGGGCAATGCCGTGTCCCTACTCGTACTGCTTATTCTAGCGTGACACTCCCAACCGCTCTGCCGCACTGGAAAAGCGGTTGCAGATTCTAGGCTGCCGTTGCAGGATGGCTTTCAACTGGGAAGACCCAAATGGTGGCTGACCTACAACCTCCCCTAGACTGCAAGAAGATTGCTCTTCTCGGCCTGTGCCCAACCTACGACTATGTATTGAGGATTCTAGCATAATCTTTTTGGCTGTCATGCAGGTGCAAAAGTGATAATTCTCGAAGTACAGGCCGGGTTTTGCACAAAACTTATTAGTTAGATGGGCGATCGATCCCCTAAACTCCCTCTTAAGCTGCTGTCCATCTCAAGAATCTTTTGGTTTGCGAGGGAAAGAGCGAGCTGGGCTTTTTTCTCTAAAATTTTGTTTGAGATCCTTTGAAGATTTGGGTAGTATTCATGTTGTCAGTTGTGCGATCGCTCCTGAGCAATTAGTGAGCGTTGCTACACTCCGAGGAGTTTGCCTCAGACTATACTCAGCATGGTTCAAGACCTTGCTTTCGTAGCAGAGTGCTTTGGTCGTTAACTCGTCTGAACTTAAAAGTCTGAAACTTCAATCGTGGAAAAGAATCTAAATCCTGTTTAAGGCGTAGTTAAAGTAAATAATGAACACTAAAAACTTAGATGACCAGGTAGAAAGTACCGACAATGGCTCGATCGAAGTTACAGGTAAATTCCAGGATGGATCCACAACAACTTCTGTGGCTTCACACAAAGAATTCAATGCAGAACAGCTAGGACGTGTTTACTTTATTCGGCACGGTGAAAGTACCAGTAACGAACGCAATATTTTTGCAGGAGTTCTGGATGTTGACCTCACATCCTTTGGCCGATTGCAGGCACGCCGTGCAGGTGTTGACCTCAAGAAAAAAGGTACAAAGTTTGACGCAGTATATGTCTCCCACATGAGACGCGCTAGGCAAACCTGTGAAATCGCCCTTGCTGAAAGTCAAGCACTAAAGTCGCCAAATACCCCGGTTGAGATAGACCATCGAATTAGCGAGAAATCCTTTGGCATTTTTGCGGGCCGTAACCTAAATTTGCTGCGTCTAGCACTGGGCTACGAAGGCTTCGAGGAAATGTTGCATTCACATAACGAAGCACCTCCGGCTGGCGAAAAGATTGCCCAAGTTTACTCTCGCGCAGCCCGTTTCTACGAAGACAAAATAGTACCGCACTTGGAACGGGGAGAAACAGTTCTAGTAGTGTGCCACCAATATGTATTGGAGCCTCTAGCACTTTATTTAAGCGGTCTACCGCCGACAGCTTATAAACACCTGAAACTCCCCAATGGCAAAGCTCTCAGCGGTGTGGATCTCGTCAAGTTTCGCGATAAGGAATCCGGCGGTGCTGCTTCCCTGCGGAAAGAGATCAACGATCTTTCAATTATGTGGGCGATTTTGATCTATGCCACCGCCTTCTTGCTGGGAAGCTTGGCAAGGGCAATCAGCACCTCAGAAGCAGGGATTCCCTCAGTCCTATTTCGAGCAATAATCGTTGCGTGTCTTGCCGCCTCAACGTTTTATACCTACCTAGACATTGACTTTGCAGCGAGTAAACGCAAAGTAACCTCTACTGTGAAATATCTAGTTTATGGGTGGATGGCAGTGCGATGGGCAGTTGGGCTATTTTTAATATTTTCTGGATTTTTGTATCAGACTGAAGCGGATCTGTACAAAGTTTTGTGGGTGCTGTTTTGGATGGTTCCGCCAGCCCTTACTTCCCCAGTTTTATCAGTGCTTTGGGGCGGTAATCTTTATCCGTCGGCTCTTTTGTCAAGAACGCTATCAATCGTTGCTCCACTGGCGCTTCTGGCTACATTGAAGGTTGCCAATTTACCCATTAACGTTGACAGCCTGATCTTTTTCGGCATTATTCTAATTTTAGGTCTGGCAATACCGGGTGCGATCGCCCAGTTTTGGCGCGACAAATCCCCTGTTGAATCAAACCACCACAGTAAAAACTGGAAATTCATCGGAGTGCTTGCTGTCGCATTCATGGCCTTGGCAACAGGCTTTCAGTTTACTCCATCAACCTTCATTTCGGATCTATTTTCTTCAACCGATCCGAATCGCTCGCTCGCTTGTCTGCAACAACTAGCATTGGCAACTTTGGTCTTTGTCTCAATGCGGGTTTTGGCTGTATTAACCTCAGCATTTACAAAGGGCAAGCTTAGCAAGGCAGAAGCTCGCGATGCTTACATCCTGCTTGTGAATCCAAACTTTTTCCTTTGGGCTGCTCTTTTCATCGGAGTTAGTACAACTGCAAATCCAGAAGCCGTAAGATATGCAATTTTTTGGGCAGCGCTGGGGTTCTTCTGCATACCACTCATCGAACAGATATTGTTCATGAATTCATTTGGCAATGACATACTGAGAGAAACACTGCGTTCTTCGAGAGTGGCAACAGCAGATATCAAAAAGCTTTTCATGCAATTGGATACGGATGGAAGTAAGGCGCTAGAACGAACTGAGATTATGGAGTTGTTAGGGCTAATCGAAGATATGACAACAGGCGAACGTAGCTCTGAAGAAGTCAGAAGCTACATCACTGATTATCTTTTTAATACTCTTGACTCCGATAAAAATGGCAGTGTTGATTTAGCGGAGTTAGAAGAGTACATATCAACGTATGGGTTAGTTGCTAACCTTAACGTTGCTCAAATCTAAACTTTGGTTCAATAAGCTGTGGAGCATTTAAAATAGTATTGTATGGTGCGTCATTCCGCAGCGTTTCCCTTGCCGGTGGAAGCGATAGAGCTGACGCACCCTACTGGCCTCGTTAGGGATGAGAATTAAATAAAATCCACTTTTCATGACTGTTGTGGGATGGGCGGGACGCCCGCCCAGAAAGGACGGGCGGGACGCCCATCCCACAAGAAAAAAGGGAAATTATTTCATTGACGATCCTTAGTGGTTTAAATGCTCCACAGCTTAAGCATGACATCATATTCAAATTTGAAAAATGATGTCATGCTTATTTGTCCGACTGCTGTATACAGTAATGCAAGAATGATAGTTTTAGCTGGCTCCATAACTGGCGAAAAATTGGAAAACAAAAAAAACCGAGGTTAATCTCACGATGGATACTCCGAGAAAAATTTTAGAGGAATTGCGACAAGTCTTTACCAAGATTGGTGGAAAAGACCAACAAATCGATCGCTCAGAGTTTAAGAAAGCTATGGGGCTGAAAGATGAATATTTTGCCGAGCGAATGTTTGCGATGTTTGATAACGATAAAAGTGGCGTTATAGACCTTGATGAATTTTTGAAAACAGTAGAAGAACTTGTCTTTGCCACAGAAGAAGAAAAACTAAAATTTGCTTATCAATTGCACGACATTAACGGGGATGGCTCCATCGAAAAAGACGAAGTTTCTCACTTAATTGCTGCTAGCTTGAAGGAAAATAATTTAACCTTTCCGCCGGAACAAGTTACCGGTCTGGTTGACATTTTGTTTTTAGAAGCTGATACCGATAAAAGTGGCGAAATTTCTTTTGAAGAGTTCAAAGGTTTAATCGGAAAGCATCCCGATCTGCTTGAGGCGATGGCAGTTAGCCCGGTTAGCTGGTTAAAACCTCGCCAGCCAGACGACGACGCCATAGCAGTTGCGCCCAAAGAGAAAAGGTCGCCAAAGGCGTACATCAAGCATTATATTCAAAACAACTGGGTCAAGATCGCTTTTTTGTCCCTCTATCTTATTGCCAATCTGGTTCTTTTCTTTGGGGCTGTCGATCGATATGCAAGTCAAGGCGCAAATGTGTACGTTCAAATTGCGCGGGGATGTGGCGCAGCGCTCAACTTCAACGGGGCATTGATCCTGATTCCCATGCTGCGGCATTTTATGACTTGGCTTCGCAAAACGAGGATCAACAACTATCTGCCGATAGATGAGGGCATCGAGTTTCACAAGCTCGTGGGTCAATTCATGTTTGCCTTTGCGATCGTCCATACGATCGCGCACTTTCTCAATTACACCACATTGCCCGTTCCCTTTGCACAAAGTCTTTTTGCAACGAAGGCTGGCTTGTCAGGATTTTTATTACTGCTAGTTTTCGCAGTTATGTGGGTGACAGCGCAAGCTCCAATCCGCAAAGGCGGAAAATTTGCGCTTTTCTATACAGCTCATATGTTGTACGTCGTGTGGTTTGCCCTGGCGTTAGTTCACGGGCCAGTTTTTTGGCAGTGGGTGTTGTTACCTGTTGTGGGATTCGCGATCGAACTGGTTATTCGCCGCCAGAATACAAAAGAGCCTGCCTATGTAGTTAATGCCTCTTTACTCCCCTCCAAAGTTCTAGGTTTGGAAATTGCACGTCCGAAATCTTTCCACTATCAACCAGGGGACTACGTGTTTGTTAAATGTCCCAGTCTCTCCAAATATGAATGGCATCCATTCACAATTAGTAGCGCCCCCGAAATGCAGGATGTCTTATCTGTACACATACGCTCTGCGGGCAGTTGGACTGGAAAATTATATCAACTTTTCCGAGAACAGCACGAGCAATGGATACGGTCAGGTAACTCTAAATACGAGCCTGGAGTGCTTGTCCATTTAGATGGGCCCTATGGGACACCAAGTACCCATATCTTTGAATCTAAGTACGCTATTCTCATCGGTGCGGGTATTGGCGTAACTCCCTTTGCCTCTATTCTGAAAAGTATGCTGTACCGAAGCCAACACGGTTCTTCAGGAATGCGTTTACAAAAGGTACATTTTTACTGGCTCAACCGAGAGCAAAAAGCGTTTGAATGGTTTGTTGAACTCTTATCCAGAATCGAAGCCCAAGACACTAACAACTTATTTGACATTAATTTGTATCTGACAGGTGCCCAACAAAAGTCAGATATGAAATCCAGCACCCTATTTGTGGCAATGGATTTGATGCATTCCCAAACACAGGTTGATTTGATTACAGGTTTAAAGAGCCGTACACAAACGGGTCGTCCAGACTGGGAGGAGATTTTTAAAGATGTAGCGCAGCAACACGCGCCCAATAAAGTTGACGTATATTTCTGCGGCCCTCCTGGACTCTCGGTACAATTGAGAAATCTCTGCCATAAATACGGGTTTGGCTATAGGAAAGAAAATTTCTAGCAAAACTTCTGGCAATTGATTTATGATCTTCAGCGAGAGTCATAAGTTTAGGACTTACACATAAACCGGGGTTCTTTGACGTAAAATCGGCTTACTGGCTATTTATCCAAGTCAAAAAACCAGGTTTATTTGAACTTTTGCGTAATTCCTGAACTTGCTCTCCCTCATACAAAAAAAACTTAGTTGAATACAAAAATACGAGGTAAAGATCCAATGAAGTTAGACAAGTTTGTACTAGCACAAAATATGGCATTTCTAATAGCCATCCCACCAGAAAGTAATTTGGCGAAATTGTTCTCCTTTTGCTTGGCCACAAAGGTTAGAAAAAAGATGAGCGGAACAGAAATCTTAAGGATCACCTGTGAGCTAATGGAAAACCCATCTAATTTGCCCTATTGGACTCAAGAGGTGATGGGACTCGATTTAGATTACAGCAGTGAAGAGTGGAAAGCTTTAGGAGAAATGGGCATCAACGATGCAGGAGAGTTTATGGCTATGGTGTCTCAAGAATTGGAAAATTTGAGTTTGTAATATTTTGCCCTGGCGTCAGCAAATAAACTCTCTTCCAACTCTCTATTAAAAGCATTCATCAGAGCCGGATCGTTAAAAAACCGGGTCTTTAGACAAGGGATGGTCAACTTTCAAGAGAGAAACAAAAATATGTCTTTAAATGTTGAACTTTTAGAGCAAAGTTTTGAGAAAATCAAACCTCGTGCTGATGAATTTGCGACTACTTTCTACGATAACCTGTTTAAACTTTATCCAGAAGTGAAACCACTGTTTGCCAATACTGAAATGGGAAAGCAACAGAAAAAGCTGATAAATGCTCTGGTTTTAGTAGTAGAAAATCTTCGTTCTCCAGAGGCTTTAGGGCCAGTTCTAAACGCACTGGGAGGGAGACACGTGGGTTATGGAGCGATCGCCAATTCTTACCCGGCAGTTGGAGAAGCACTACTAATGACCTTTGAGGAGTATCTTCAGGAAGATTGGACTATTGAAGTCAAACAAGCATGGATCGATGCCTACGGAGCGATTACTGCTTTGATGTTAAAAGGCGCAGGTGTAGAAACTACACCTGAAGAAGTTCAATTAGAAACAGAGATTATTCCCGATAAACAGGTAAATATAGCAGCTAATCACCCACTAGAATCAGTTCCAGAAAAAGAGCCAGAGTTAGCCGTAGATGTACTGGAAAGCAGTTTCGATAAAATCAAACCTCGTGCTGATGAATTTGCCGCTAGCTTCTACGAAAACCTCTTCATCGCTCACCCAGAATATAAACCGCTGTTTGCCAATATTGAGATAGAAAAGCAACAGAAAAAGCTCATAAATGCTTTGGTATTGGTAGTAGAAAATCTCCGCTCTCCAGCAGCTTTAGGGCCAGTTCTCAAGGCCTTGGGAGGCAGACACATCGGCTATGGGGTAATTCCCAAATATTATGGGCCAGTTGGAGACGCACTGCTGATGACTTTTGAGCAGTATCTCCAAGAAGATTGGACTCCCGAAGTCAAGCGGGCATGGACAGATGCCTACAGAACAATTACTGGTTTGATGTTAAAAGGCGCAGGTGTTGTTTCTACACCCAATGTTGTTCCAGATGAAAAAGATGTCACCCACCATCAGCCACAAGAATCAAAGACACAATTACTGAACGAATCTAAGCCCATAGCGCCGCCAACCGAGGAACAAAAAAAGCCTTTAGGATTAATTCAGTTGGATGGTAAAATTATCCCCAAAATGCTCTCGAAAATAACTGAGAGTTATCAGCAATTTCAAGGTCAATCATTCGTTCAGCGATTGGGTGAAGTTCTCAAAGGAATTTTAGAAAAATTCATTGATAATTTTTGGACGCAACCAGCCTGGTTAGTGGCTAGTGTTTCAGCCGTTCTCTTCATCATAATTTATGTGGGGGCGGATGATAATTCTCTGATTGGAGAGATTTTGGAGAGTGTTGATGCTCTCAGTCTTGTCGTTGCTTTAATTTTATTCATTAAGGAAGCACCCGATCGCAGAAAGCAATTTCATTACCAAGCTTGGAGTATAGTTGATGCAGCACACGGCGTAAAAGTTAGCTATGCCAGAATTCTGGCACTCCAAGATTTGAATGAGGATGGTGTTTCTCTTAGAGGTTTGGATGCTATTGGTGCGGAGTTAGTAGATATTAATCTTCCTCATGCCAATCTTAGTAAAGCCAATTTGATGGAAAGCGACTTGAGTAATGCTAATTTGACTTATGCCAATTTAGATAATGCTAATATCAGTCAGGTGAAACTTAGTGGTGCAAATTTAAGTCATGCAAAACTGAGTTTTGCTAGCTTGACTCAGGCTAATCTTAGTAGTGCGAATCTTAGTAATGCTAGTTTAATTTGTGCAGATTTAAGTCATGCGAACCTGAGTGGTGCAGATTTGAGAGATGCTAGTTTGAGTGGTGCAAACTTGAAGAGTGCCTACCTAACTGGTGCAAATCTCAAAGGTGCTAAAGTTAGCATTTCTGACCTGAGTGGTGCTTTGCTCGAAGGTGCTGTTATGCCTGATGGATCGAAGTATAAGTCTCTGGAAGATGAGGCCACAAACAAATAAATTGATCCCAGCTTGTTTTTGACCTTCATGTCTGCTTTTCTACTCAAGGTGACGACACCGTGAGTAGAAAAGCTTTGGCTTACTGAAATGCGATCGCTACTAATGGTGAGAAATTACTCTTTAATTTTTTGGATATAAAATAAATAAGGGAAAGAAGATAAGGAAAAATCCTATGCAATTATTTAAGCAATTAAGTATAAAGACAAAACTCATAGTTATGTTGCTGGTAGTCAGTGTTTGCGCTATGGTCGCCACCACCTATATATGCTCTAGCAGTGGGAAAGCTACTCTGACCGAAAAAGTCTTCAACCAATTAACCAGCCTTCGGGCGGCCAAAACTGATCAAATCCAAGATTATTTTCAAAGCCTTTACCACCATAGCCAAACCTTAAGCGAAGACCTAACAGTCGTCGGTGCCATGCAGGAGTTCAAGACAGCCTACCGCCAACTTGAACAATCAACAGTACCAGCGGATTTTGACGCAAAAATTGATACCTTCTACCGGACAGAATTTTTAACTAAACTAACGCGAACTAACGAGGGTTCCCCCGTTCTGGCATCCTACACGCCAAAAACAACTGCTGCCCGTTACTTGCAGTACCACTATATCGCTGCCAACCCCAACCCCGTTGGCAAAAAACTTCTCCTTGACAATCCAGGCGACGCCAGCGCTTACAGCCGCGCTCACGCCCGCTACCACCCTATTTTTCGCAATATAGTGGAAAAATACGGTTACTACGATATGTTTTTGATCGATCCCGAAGGAACTGTTGTCTACACGGTTTTTAAAGAAGCTGACTTTACCACAAACTTCACCAACGGCCCCTACAACGAGAGTAACCTAGCATCCGCGATCGCCGCGGCACGACAAGCAAATGGAAAGGGCTATGTGAAAATAGTAGATTTCAAACCCTACAGCCCTTCCTACGGTTCGCCTGCGGCTTTTATCGCTACCCCAATCTTTAACGACTCCCAATTCATTGGTGTTTTGGCGTTCCAGCTTCCCGTTGACAAAATTAACAATGTGATGACTGGCAACAAAAATTGGAAAAAAAATGGTCTGGGCGATTCAGGAGAAACTTATCTGGTTGGGTCGGATTATTTAATGCGCTCTGCGTCTCGTTTCCAGATTGAAGACCCAGAAGGTCATGCAAAAACTCTACGCTCGATCGGCACTGATGAAAAGACTGTCAAGAAAATCAAAGAGTTCAATACTACAATCCTCCTACAGGAAGTGCAAACAAAAGCAGTGAAGGAAGCTTTTTTTGGGAAACAGGGCACGGAGGCGATCGACGATTATCGTAATATTCCAGTTTTGAGTTCTTATGCTCCACTAGAGATTAATGGATTGAAGTGGGCGATCTTGGCGGAGATGGATGTTTCTGAAGCCTATGCCTCAATTCACTCGTTTGAAAAAAAAGTTTTGATTGGCGCTACTTTAATCATCGCGCTAATCACCCTTGTTGCCATGTGGCTGACCTCAATCTTTGTCAGACCCATCAATACTTTAATCAAAAGCGCTCGCCAGGTGGGGGCTGGGGAATTTGATGCCGTGGTCAAATCGGGTTCGCAAGATGAATTTGGAGACTTAGCTAAGTCATTTAACCAAACGATAGGCAGCCTTCGTACCGAAACTCAACTAATCGATCGCGAAAATCGCGAAAATGAAGCATTAGTCTTAAGTATATTTAGTCCGGCAATCGCCAAACGCCTCAAACAGGGCGATCGAGAAATTGCCGAGCAAATTTCTAATGTCTCGATCTTGTTTTCCGACCTCCACCAATTCACCAAACTGACTCAATCAATGTCGCCTCAAGAGGTTGTTCGCTTGCTGAATGAACTGGTAACAGGCTTTGATGAAATGACAGATAAATACGGTCTAGAGAAGATTAAAACTATTGGTGACGGTTACATGGCTGTATGCGGGCTTGGTATGCCGCGTCTGGATCATGACAAACGCACGCTAGATTTTGCTTTGGAAATGCTGTCGTTTGTCCGCCGATTTAGTTATGAAAAAGACTTACATCTAGACCTGCGGATCGGTATCAATTCAGGAGATGTGGTTGCAGGCGTGATTGGTAAAAATAAATTGCTATACGACGTTTGGGGCGATAGTGTAAATATTGCCAATAGATTGAAGTCGGCTTGTGGGCCAGGAACAATCTTAGTTTCTCAAGACCTCTGCTCGCGGCTCCACGATCTCTACGATTTTGAGCTGGTTGGTGAAATTCAAGAACCTGGAAAAGAAAAGCTAGTGGCTTGGCAAGTCAAAACTTCTAAGCTGACCGTAAGTGTTCGAGAGGAAGAAGTTTATGAGTAATTTAAGCTTTTCAAATGACTGGCAAACCTGGGCGGTAATTGTCGGATTAGGGTTCCCACTCCTGGTCGTTTTACTAGGAGAGGTTATTTATCATCTAGAAAGGCGCGGTAGACCGCTGGCGGCTACGCTGCAGGTTGTAAAAAACCTCGTACTGCCAGTCTTAATGCTGATGGTTTTAATCAGGAATGTCGTGAGGCTTGACGTTGACGGGAATTTTGCAAAGCTCGTCGCAACGCTGTTTTGGATATCTGTTATCTACGCTTCTCTCTCGCTGTTTAATGTAATTTTGTTTGAAGAAGCTGAGGCAAATACATGGCGGGCACGGATGCCCAAACTGCTGATCGACCTTTCTAGGTTATTTTTGGTGCTTGTGGGAAGCGCGATCGTGCTGGCGGTGGTGTGGGGTGCAGATTTGGCTGGTCTTGCTACGGGATTGGGCGTGAGTTCGATCGTGATCGGTTTGGCGCTTCAGGACACACTAGGCAGCATCATGTCTGGCATTGCGCTGCTTCTAGAACGCCCCTTCAGTGTGGGTGATTGGTTGCGAATTGGAGATATCGAAGGGCAGGTAATTGATATCAATTGGCGCTCTGTTCGCCTGCTAAATCTCCAGCGGCAGGTGATTATCGTTCCCCATCAATTTGTTGGAAAAGAAATAATTCATAATTACAGCCAACCAGAACGCATTTACAACCAACGTATCAATATTGGCTTTTCTTACGATAGCCCCCCTAACCTGGTGAAGCAGGTACTGCTAAGTACAGCTTTGGCTACACAGGGGATATTAGCCGAACCCGAACCTGAGAGCAAAACTACATCCTATGATGAGACTGCAATTATCTATGAGGTGGAGTTTTTTATCGAAAACTTTGAAGATATGGAGCAGATACTCGATCGATTTATGACACGAATCTGGTACGCAGCGCAGCGAAACAACCTGACGCTATATCGCTACCGATACTCCTATGCTGTGGAAGCTGCTGATAAGGCAGATAGCGCTTCAAGTAAGTTAGCCCAAAGCCTGCACTCAATTCCCGGATTTATGCCTTTAGCTAGAGAGCCAAAAAATTTAGATGACTTAACTAAGGGAACTATTTTACAGAAGTTTGGTGCGGGTGAGAAAGTCATCCGGCAGGGCGATCCTGGTAATGCTTTGTACATTATCATTGCGGGTCAGGCTAAGGTAACAGTCACGAACAAGTTGGGCATGGAGTTGGAGGTAATGACTATCTTGAGTGGTGAGTTTTTTGGCGAGATGGCGCTGTTTAGTGGGGAACCGAGTCCGGTATCGGTTGTCGCCGTTGACGATTTGCAGGTTCTTGTCGTCTACTCAGATGCTGTAAATACGATGATTGAACGTCAACCAAGCTTGGGCCGCGAGATAGGTCAAATTATCGAAGCGCGAAGCAAAGCGGTAAGTATGGCCGGGCAGGCAGATGTTTCGTCAAGAGCTGAGGTTGATTCTATATGAGGATTTTGAACTAAATTGATATCGAGTAACCAATTATTTGTCAAAACCAGTTAAATACGCAACAAATTACACTCAAAAATCAAAATTATCGATCGCCAAATGCCAGTTTTTCTGATGCAGCCGATCGCACATCTCCCGTTTCTCATCCGCCAAATATCGCTGAAATTCCGGTTTTTCCAGACCGCTGCGCCACATCACCAGAGCATCTTCCCCAGTGTCTTCGTAGTATCGCTTGCGCCGTCCAGCCTCTTTAAAACCAAACTTTTTGTACAGGTAAACTGCCGCTAAATTAGAATCCCGCACCTCTAAAGTCGATCGCTCTAATTGCCTGTCGCAAGCCGATTTTAGCAAAGCCAAAAGCAGAGCTTGTCCCAAACCCTGACCTTGAAACTGAGGATGAATTGCCAGCATTATAATGTGAGCTTCTTCTAAAATCGCCCACAAACAACCGATACCAATGAGAGTTGGCGGAATCTGTAGGGGCGGTGCCCCCGTGCCCGCCCGAATCTGTAGGGGCGGTGCCCCCGTGCCCGCCCGAATCTGTAGGGGCGGTGCCCCCGTGCCCGCCCGAATCTGTAGGGGCGGTGCCCCCGTGCCCGCCCGAATCTGTAGGGGCGGTGCCCCCGTGCCCGCCCGAATCTGTAGGGGCGGTGCCCCCGTGCCCGCCCGAATCTGTAGG
>NZ_JAUBTS010000042.1:29431-63955 GCF_036705105.1 Microcoleus sp. B9-D4 | reverse complement strand
TAAAGGTTTCATTCTATTTTACCTTTCTTTTGTATACCCCTTGACAATTTGCACTTTTTCTTAACTTGTCACAAATGGGCGATCGTCCTTTTATATTTTATATCGCGTCCTGTAAAATAACCATGACCGCGTTTGTAGTTAAGACTTGAGTCCTCAGAATATGATCGGGACTAAAGTCCTCACTACAAACCTTTTTTATTGGAGTCGTTGGAGGCGAAATTTTATTATAATAAATTCCAATAATTTAAATATTAATTATTAGGTTAGTCGGTGTTCGGGTGATTAACACCCCTTGCCAATTACCGACTACCAATTACCGATTGCCACTGAATAAATCTTGGTCACAGATAAAAAGAACTGCACCGCAGTCAACAGCGGTATACCTGACACTCCGCAAAATTAAATGTAGGATTAAGTGTTGTCGTGAATCAGAAAAAAAAGATGAACTTATCCACTATTTGGCGAAAACTCCGCAGCCAGCAAGCCTTCTGCTTGGCTGCAATCCTCGCAGGTTGCCTTGTCTTTATCGGTTGTTCCCCCGCCCAGTCAACGGCTGGCAATTCAGTCGATCCCAAGTTGAAAGAGCAAGTCTTGCAGGTGATCCGCGAAAACCCGCAAGCAATTTTAGAGTCGGTACAAGGGTACCAGCAACAGCAGCAGCAGTCTCTCAAAGCAGCGCAGGAATCATTTTTGCAGGAGATGAAAACTAATCCCAAATCTTCGATCGGGAATTCTCCCACCACGGGTTCAGCTTCGCAGCAGATTGTACTTTTAGAATTCTCTGACTTTGAATGTCCCTTTTGCGCGCGCGCTCACGATACTGTCAAGCAGTTTATGGCAAAACACCAGGCCAAAGTTACTTTAGCTTACAAGCATTTACCCTTGACTTCTATTCACCCTCAAGCGCTGCCAGCAGCTAAAGCAGCTTGGGCGGCCCAACAGCAGGGCAAATTCTGGGAATATTACAGCGCTTTGTTTGAAGGGCAGAAACAGTTAGGCGAACCATTGTACGCATCGATCGCCCAAAAGCTCAATCTAAAATTAGATAAATTCAACACCGATCGCAACAGCCCCGCCGCCGAAGCCGCCATTGAGAAAGACGTGCAACTCGCTCAACAACTGGGCATTCAAGGCACTCCCTTCTTTATTATGAACGGTCAAACTTTCTCCGGGGCGATCGAGCTTGCTGAAATGGAAAGCATTCTCGCCTCTGTCTCCAAATAGTTTCAGATCATTAAGAGACAGAGCATCACTCATATGCGTTCCCAGCCTGGAGGCTGGGAACCAGAAAATGTAGATTATGGCTTCCATTTGGCACGAGGGGCAGCCAACTGTGGAGTCGGATCCTTGCTGTTGCGGATACCCTCGATCGCCGCTGCGTAATCATTCGCCTTAAACACAGCAGAACCAGCGACGATCGCATTTGCGCCCGCTTCCAGAACCTGCCAAGTATTGTTCCCCTTCAAACCGCCATCCACCTCAATCCAAGGATCGAGGCCCTTGTCGTCGCACATTTTACGCAACTGGCGAATTTTCGGCAAAACAGCCGGGATAAAACTTTGACCACCAAAGCCCGGATTGACGCTCATAATCAGCACCAAATCGCAAAGTTCCAGCACGTACTCGATCAACTCCAAAGGCGTCGAAGGATTCAGAACCACACCAGCCATTTTGCCCAATTCCCGAATTTGGCCGAGGGTGCGGTGCAAGTGAGGCGAAGCATTGTGTTCCGCGTGAACCGAAATAATGTCAGCACCAGCCTTAGCGAAGTCCTCGACGTACTTCTCCGGCTCCACAATCATCAAGTGGACATCGATCACCTTGGTAGTAACAGGGCGAATTGCCTCAACAATCAGCGGCCCGATAGTAATATTAGGAACAAAGCGACCGTCCATCACATCTACGTGAATCCAGTCAGCCCCAGCTCGATCGACAGCCTGAATCTCTTCTCCGAGACGGCTAAAATCGGCTGATAATATGGATGGAGCAATAACGATCGGTTTTTGGGATTGGGTCATGGCTAAGTCTGTTCTCCTGACTGCTGTGCTGTATCCAGTTTATCAAAATACGGGTCTCCGGGTCGAAAAGTTGCCAACGATCGGTCGCGAGATTGGGAGGGCAGAAAAATTTGGCCTCTGACAGACAAGTTTGGCGATCGCGCACCAGCCCAGCTCTCGGAATTTTGGTTTAGGATATAAATTTTCCCTCTAACAAATAACTTGTGTGCACAATCCGACCTTCTGCAAATTTTGAGTACCGAATTATGAAAAAAACAGATCCCTTAGAAAATCCTGAACTCGATCGTGCCAGTCTCTTTGTATTAATGATCCCAGTCATCGGCTTTTTCCCCGCCCTGTGGACTCTTTACCGCCGTCAGGGTAGTCCCGAACGCAAAGCCATCAGCCGCTTGGCAATTGCCCTTGCTTTTAGTTGGCTCTTAGGACATATTCTTTTAGAAGCGGGAGCGATTTCTGCGGAATCTCCGACACTTCCCATGTTATTAATGAGTAGCCTGCTAACAACCAGCTATTTCATCGTTGCTCTGGGACTGATGGTTCGCCTCTGGAAGCGTCAACCACTATGGTTGCCCGGAATTAGTCGGGTAGCCGAGCAAGTAGTAGGCAAACATTTATCATAATTTAGGGTTCTTTTAAGCCCCTACCCTATTGATTGAGTGCGTCTTCAGCTTGATACTACATATTGCCATTATCTTTTTTATTTTTGTTGTGTGTGAGGAAGCCAGTGCCAGCTCAAAAAATTCCTAATCAAGACCCTATCCAACAATCAACTGCTCAACCTGCAACCAAAAAAGCTTCCCAGCCCCATCGAGGCCGCTGGCTGGGTTTTGGTTTTGGTTTGGCTGGAGTAGCCATGCTCTCAGCCACAGCCGGAGCATTGCTAGCCGTCTCCCTTTCTACAACGCCGCTTCAGCAACAAAAGTTGAGCCCTGAAGAAGCGGCGGTGTTTTCTCAAGGCGACATGGCAAAGCTCAGCATGAAAATGCCGGAGCTGACTCGGCCAGTTAATATTTTAGTTTTAGGACTTAAAGTTCTGACCTCTGACATCGAAGGAAGTGTCAACAAAAATGTCGGACATGAGGTTTGGGAAAACTCCTTTAAGGGCTTAACCGATACCATGCTGTTGGTTAGGTTTGACCCTCAAAATAAAAAGTTAAGCGTGCTTTCCATTCCGCGAGACACCCGCACCTATGTTGAAGGCAGGGGCGAGGTGAAAATCAACGAAGCTAATTACTACGGTGGCCCGGCTTCGTCAGCGAAGTCAGTCAGCGGACTCCTGGGCGGTGTAGGAATTGACCGCTATGTCACAGTTAATATTCATGGCATAAAAAGTTTGGTCGATGCCCTGGGTGGCATTACTATTAATGTCCCTAAAGACATGAAGTATACCGATGAAAGCCAGCATTTATATATAGATTTAAAGGCTGGCAAGCAGAAACTAAACGGCGAACAAATCGTGCAATATTTGCTTTACCGACACGACGATTTGGGCGACATCGGGCGGGTGCAGCGCCAACAATTGTTGATGCGGGCTTTTGTGGAACAGGAAGTAAATGTAGGTTTGCTGTCTCGCTTGCCGAAGATTTTATCGGTGATTCAGTCTCACCTTGACACGAATTTGAGTATAGAAGAATTGGTAGCTTTGGCTGGTTTTGCTACTCAAACCGATCGCGCTGGCGTGCAGATGTTGATGGTTCCCGGCAAATTTAGCGATTCTAAGGACTACAAGTCAAGTTTTTGGTTGCCCGACCAATATGCCATCGAAACTATGGTGGCGGAACATTTTGACTTCGGCCAAAATACTTGGACAATTGAGAATGCTGATTCGACTTTTCTGAATGTGGCGATTCAAGATAGTACCGGAGATCCATCGGCTGTTGAAGATTTTGTCAATACTCTGACTCAAGCAGGTTATCGGAATGTTCAGGTTTATAAAGCTTGGCCCGAACCGCTGGAGGTAACTACTCTAGTAGCTCAACAGGGCGATATTAAAGGTGCTCAAGCGATTCGCCAGTTTTTGGGTTTTGGAGATGTGTTGGTTGAGAGTACCGGTTCTTTGAATTCGGATGTGACAATCAGATTGGGTAAGGATTGGTTGGAGAAAAAGGCTCAGTCCGGCAGTGCGGCTAAGTCTTTTTAAACTGGATTTTAACTGGGGTATTTGTAGGGACACAGCATTGCTGTGTCCTCTTCTTTTGTGTTGGTAGAGATGGAGGCGATCGCTTTTTTGTCGATTTACTGATACTATATTTTTTGGTGATGATGAATCACGATCGCAATACCGATACTTCCCTCCGCAACCAGAACTGAAACAATAATCTACGAGGGAAAGCTTAAAATATTTTATAAAGGTAGGGTTGATGAACAAGGGTGCTAAAATAGACCGACAGCGCGAACATCAGGCCAATGAACGCACCTTTCTTGCATGGTTACGAACTTCAATCGGTTTAATTGGTTTTGGGTTGGCGATCAGTCGGTTCAGTTTATTTCTGCGTCAATTTCAAGCTACAGTGACTCAGCAAGAAGTTTCCTCTCCTCCCTTCTTCAACTCCGAAACTTTAGGGCTGAGTCTGGTCGTTTTTGGGATTGCGGTCATTCCCTTAGCAGCATGGCGTTATAATCGAGTTTTCTGGCAAATTGAGCGAGGTGATTATCGCCCAAATCGTGTGCTAGTTTGGATTATGACTGGAACTGTAATGATTTTAGGAACATTAACTATTCCGTTGTTGCTGTGGCGCGATCGCGCAAATATAGCTCCCACTTCAACTCCTAAAAATTCTCAATTCTAAGTTTACCCTATCGCTTAGGATCGCGAATTAAATAACTTACAATTTTAATGGTTATTGTGGAAGTTATTTAATTCTCATTCCTTAGCTAAAGTGCCTATTCCTTGGTTGATTAAAGGGGCGGATTGTCGGCAAATCTCGATCGCTCTTTAATCCAATCGAGTAAAATAGGATTGACCAATTCCGGCGCTTCATCCTGGGGACAATGGCCCACTCCCTCCAAAGGAATAAACTTTTCAACAGCCGGAAACTTTGCCAATTCTCGCCCCAATGCGATCGGCTCCCAAGGGTCGTTTGCGCCCCACAAAATCAAAGCCGGACAGCTTAAACGCGGCAACAAATCCTCCGGTAGCGGGCCTTGAGAATAACTGATAAAGGCCACAAATACTTCGACAGCGCCGCTGTCTTTAGCAGGTTCCAGCAGCATATTTACCAGTTCGTCGGTGACAGCTTCAGGACGGCGATATGCTTGCAAAAGCACTTTTTTTACTGTTTTTGGCGTTGCTAATTGTTTAAAAAATAATTGACTTATCCACTTGACATTTAAAACTTTTTGTGCAATTGGCGCTCCAAAACTGCGATACCAAGGCATTTCGGCGCGTTTGCGATCGTGCAGCAAGCGTAGGGAACAATTGAGTAAAATTACGCCAGAAGCAATATCGGGAAAATCAACAGCCGCTTGCATAATTGCCACACAGCCGATCGAATTTCCCACCAAAAAAGCCGGCCCGCCCGCAACTTCCCGACAAAAATCAGCAATTAGCTGTCCCCAAGTTTCAAAAGTATAGTCAATTTCAAGCTTGGGCGCGGGTTTAGCAGAACCGCCAAAACCGATGAGGTCGATCGCAAAACACCGACAATCAGCAGCCAGCGCCGGCAAATTCTTGCGCCAGTGGCCCCAAGACGCACCAAAACCGTGGACGAACACCACCGCAGGCCCCTGCGAACCAGCAGTTTGGTAGCAAATCGGAAAGCCTTTCCACAGCCAAGTTTGAGGTGCAGCAACTGTTGACGAAGTGGGAGTAGAAGATGTCATGCGATTTTAGATTTTAGATTTTAGATTTTAGATTGGGCATGGGGCATAGGGCATGGGGCATAGGGCATAGGGCATGGGGTATTTTCAATACTGCCCACTGCCAACTGCCAACTGCCAACTGACTACTTTGCAGTTAGAGGCGATATTATGTCACGATTAAACCTGCTGACTTCTTTGCTGTATTAAAATTTCCCTTATGCCAACGATCGTTTCCACTGCTGTCGTACCGTTTCTGGGATCAGAAATTGTACCAGACTACGACACCGCCAAAGTAGTAATCTTGCCAATTCCCTACGAAGCTACCACCACTTACCGCCGGGGGTGCGAAAACGGGCCCGCTAAACTTCTAGAAGCTTCTCATCAACTCGAGTGCTACGACGAAGAATTGGATGCCGAAGTTTGCTACGATGTCGGAATTTATACAAAAGAGCCGATCGCCGATACCCGCAACAGACAACCAGTTTCATCCTCAGAAATGCTGCGAGTCACCCAAGCAGCAGTGCATCAGCTAGTTACCGAAAATAAATTTGTCATCTCCCTCGGAGGCGAACACAGCATCACTGCCGGCGTTGTCGAAGGTTATCGCCAAGCATACCCGGATGAACCTTTCACAGTCGTGCAAATCGATGCCCACGGCGACTTGCGGCACGAATACGAAGGCTCGATTCACAACCACGCCTGCGTGATGCGACGTGTTGTCGATATGGGCTTACCGACACTGCAAATCGGGATTCGCGCTATCTGCAAGGAAGAAGCCGACTTGATTAAAGCAAAACAGCTAAACGTGATTCGAGCCAGAGAAATCGCTACTCAACCGGATTGGGCAGATCGGGCAATTGCCAGCATAACAACTAAGCGAGTATTTTTGACGATCGACTTAGACGGCATCGATCCGACTTTAATTCCAGGGGTGGGAACACCCGAACCGGGCGGGTTAAATTGGTATTCCCTCACCGCATTTTTGCGCCGCGTCTTCGAGTCCTACGAAGTAATCGGGTGTGACATTATGGAATTAGCACCTATTGTAGATTCTGTCGTCTCAGAATTTACCGCCGCCAAATTAGCATACAAACTTATTGGATACCAAGCTCTGGCTCAAGGTTGGCTAAAGCCAGACGAGGAATAAATCGCGAAGTACGAATCACTCATAGGCTGTTGGCAAGGCTAGAATTAAGCTAAAGCTAAACAACAGCCAATTTTATTCGTGCTGATTGTTTCATCTTTCATGCTGGCAAAACTGCTCTTCACCTCCTGAAAACATGAGTTTACTAATGGATACAACGGGTACTCCCATTAACGGCTACGCTCCCGATTTTGAACTGCCGGGAGTTGACGAAGAAGTTCACCATTTAGCTCGATATTTAGAAAAATTTCGGGCGATCGCGGTGATATTTATGTGCAATCATTGCCCTTACGTGCAGTTGTATCTCAATCGTATGAAAGAACTTCAAGCAGATTTTCAAGAGCGAGATGTTACTTTAATCGGGATTAATGCTAATGATGCAAACCAGTATCCCGACGACAGTTTTGAGAACATGAAAATTTTTGCCACCAACAATCAACTCAACTTCCCGTATATCCGAGATGTTGCTCAAGATGTGGCTGAAAGTTTTGGGGCTTCTAAAACGCCGGAGGTTTTTTTGTTAGACCAAGATGGCAAACTGCGCTATAAAGGTTTAATTGACGACAACGCTGACGATCCGGCGGCGGTGCAGGTTTCTTATCTGCGGAGTGCGATCGACCAATTGCTCAACAGTCAACCCGTTGAGCCTTCAACTACAGAGGCGATAGGCTGTTCCGTCAAATGGCGATCGTAGTCATTAGTCAGCAGTCATCAGTCATTAGAAGATGATAATCCTGGACAAACAGCATCTACTTGTAAGGTGTGCGCGGCGCACCTTACTACTGCAGATAGTGTAGATCGCCCTATGGCATATAATACAGCCTTGTGGAAAGAAAACGCATTTTCAACTCGACGCTCGTCGCAGCCGCTGTAGCGCTGACACTGCTAATTGCTTGGAACTTGTTTAAAAGCGTTTCCCCAACAACAGCACAGCAGCAAACGTCCTTAACCCTATCCGCTGCTATCAGCCTCTCACCAGCTTTACAAGAACTCAAAACAGTTTATCAGCAAATAAATCCCAACGTTACTATTACTTATAATTTCGGTGCTTCCGGCGCTCTCGCACAGCAAATTCAGCAAGGAGCCCCGGTAGATGTATTTTTCAGCGCCGCTACAAAACAAATGAACGATTTGCAGCAATCTAACCTGTTAATTAACGACACGCGCCGCAATTTGCTGACAAATCGCCTAGTTTTGATTACTCCCAAAAACGGTGTTGCTTTGAGCGATTTCAAACAGTTGACAGATGCCCGAATCAAGAAAATTGCGATCGGCGAACCGAAAAGCGTACCTGTGGGCCAATACGCTCAGGAAATGCTAAATAAACTTGGATTGTGGGGGCAAATACAGCCAAAATTAGTGCTAGGAAATAACGTCCGCCAAGTGCTGACATTCGTCGAAAGCGGTAACGTTGATGCTGGTATAGTTTATGCGACTGACGCCACAGCCTCCGACAAAGTAACTGTGCGGCTAACGGCTGCCGAAAATTTGCATTCGCCCATTGTTTATCCGCTAGCAGTTATCAGAAACAGCCGCAATCAGGCTGATGCTAAAGCGTTTGTTGACTTCTTGGGGGGCGATCGGGCTAAAATAGTATTTCAGAAATACGGATTTGGGATGGCTCACCAATTAGTCTCATACAACTGAGATGTTGCACCATTCTCAATTACTTGTTTAGCAACAGGCTTTCCGACCTGTTCCACAAGAAAATTCACTCTTTGTGGAACAGGCCGGAAAGCCTGTTCTTGAGAATGGTGCAAGATGTGAGATACAACCAAATTTTGTAGGGCGGGTTCACCAACAATATCTAATTCCCGCCAACAATCTATATAAACCCGCCCTCACACAACAGATAACCTTGTGTATTCAAAGAGATACATTGCGATTTGCCGCCCAAGTGGGGGCGGGTTTACGAAATTATTGGTATTAGCCAAAAATTGTTGGTAAAACCCGCCCCTACGAGCGAATCCCCAAATTATACATTTTGATTTATCTGTGTGTGGGGGGGTTTAGGAAATTATTTGTTTGAGGCAATTATTGTTAGTGAAACCCGTCCCTACGATTTATGGAATTTGATATTTCTCCGCTCTGGATCTCTCTAAAATCCTCCGCTATTGCGACATTGATCACCTTTTTCATGGGAATAGCCGCCGCCCGGTGGATGCTTTCAACTCGCATCAGAGGTAAAGCTTTGATTGAAGGCATTTTAATTTCTCCCTTAGTTTTGCCGCCGACAGTAGTGGGATTTTTGCTGCTGCTGCTGTTTGGGAGAAATGGGGCGATCGGGCAATTTTTGCTACAATTCGACTTAACTATAATTTTCACTTGGCAAGCCGCCGCCATTACTGCCACAGTTGTATCATTTCCCCTGATGTACAAAACTGCTTTGGGAGCTTTTGAGCAAATTGATGCCAATCTTCTCAATGCTGCTCGCACTTTGGGGGCCTCGGAGTGGCAAGTCTTTTGGCGCATTATGTTGCCGCTAGCATGGCCGGGAATTTTAGCAGGAACTATTCTCGCATTTGCCCGCGCTTTGGGTGAATTCGGCGCGACGTTGATGTTAGCGGGGAATATTCCCGGACAAACTCAAACTATCCCGATGGCAATTTATTTTGCTGTGGAAGCTGGGGATATGAGGCAAGCTGCTATTTGGGTTTTGATTATTCTGAGTATTTCTTTGAGCGTGCTAACTGCTGTTAATTTTTGGACGAATTTAGAAAAGATATCGCCCAAACCAAATTCGAGCCAAAAACTGCAATCAAATCTTCCTAAAGTCGCGTCTACTTTTCCCACAAAATCCCAACAACAACCGAACAACGGACTTTGTTTAAGCATTTTTAAACCTCTCTCCAGCTTTGCCTTGGATGTCGGCTTCGATATCGGCCCGGAAGTGCTGGGAATTTTGGGCGCGTCGGGTTCGGGAAAAAGCATGACTCTGCGCTGCATCGCTGGTTTGGAAACTCCAATGAGCGGTAAAATTGCAGTCAATGGCCGGGTTTTATTTGACTCCGCACAGGGCATTAATGTAGCTTCTAAAGACCGCCGCATCGGTTTTTTGTTTCAAAACTATGCTTTATTTCCTCACCTGAGTGTTGCTCAAAATATTGCGTTTGGCTTGCAGCATTTATCTGAAAGTGAGCAAGAACTTCGGGTAAAAGAACAGCTAATTTCGGTGCAAATGTCGGGACTGGAAAACCGCTACCCGCACGAACTTTCGGGCGGCCAACAGCAGCGGGTGGCTTTGGCAAGGGCGATCGCCCCTTCTCCAGAATTGCTGCTGTTAGACGAACCGTTTTCTGCTTTGGATACTCACTTACGCAGTCAACTGGAACGCGAGTTAATGCTGACGCTGGCTAATTATCGGGGAATTACTTTGTTTGTCAGCCACAATTTAGAGGAAGTTTACCGGGTGTGCAAAAATCTGTTGGTGTTGGCCGAGGGAAGGCCGATCGCCTTTGATACGAAAGAGAACATTTTCGATCGCCCTGGCAATTTCACTGTCGCCCAGTTGACTGGCTGTAAGAATTTCTCTGCCGCTAAATCGATCGCAGAAACTGTCGTGGAGGCGATCGACTGGGGCTGTAATCTGACTGTAGTCGAACCAATTCCCCAATCTCTAGTTTCTGTGGGAATTCGGGCTCATCAACTGAGTTTTGTTAGCGGGTGCGAGCTCGAAAATACTTTTCCTTGTTGGATCGCCTCGACTGTGGAAACTCCGCACCGGGTGACATTATATCTCAAATTGCACTCGCCTCCCAATCATTCCCAAGATTATCACTTGCAAGCCGAAGTTTTCAAGGAAAAGTGGAGGGCGATTAAGGACAATCCTTTTCCCTGGTATGTTCATTTCGAGCCAATTAGGTTAATATTAATGGAAGCATGAGTTGACTATCAATATACCGTTAACTGTAAACACTCAACAGTTAACAGTTAACCGTCAACACTCAACAGCTAAATACATCTTAACCCAAAATCAAATCATGACTGAAAAAGTTCAAAAAACCGACGCAGAATGGCAGCAACAACTCACGCCAGAACAGTTTAAAGTCACGCGCAAAAAAGGCACGGAAAGAGCTTTTAGCGGCGAATATCACGACAACAAAAAACCCGGAATTTATAAGTGTATTTGCTGCGGCACAGAGCTATTTAAATCAGAAACTAAGTACGATTCCGGTACCGGTTGGCCGAGTTTCTACGCTCCCGTTAGCGAAGAAAATGTCAAGTGCGAGTCGGATAACACCTTGTTCATGCGCCGAACAGAGGTACTGTGCGCTGTTTGCGACGCTCATCTCGGTCACGTATTTAACGACGGGCCGAAACCTACGGGTCAGCGTTACTGCATGAATTCTGCTGCTCTTGATTTCGTTCCCAAGGATTAAATTTAGTCAACCGTTCTCAGTCAAGTGTTCTGGAACAGGCTTTTGGGTCTGTTCTGGGCAATTGATGTTCAAAATGCACCCGTACTGCTATCTTATGGTGGAGGCAAAAAGAGTAAAAAAATAGTGGCGGCATGGGGATGGTATATCAGCGAGTTTTGCTGAAGCTCAGCGGTGAAGCGCTGATGGGCAGCTTGGGCTACGGCATCGATCCGGTAGTCGTTGGGTCGATCGCCCAGGAAGTGGCCAAAGTCGTGTCCCAAGGCATTCAAATCGCGATTGTTGTCGGTGGTGGCAACATTTTTCGCGGGGTGAAAGCTGCTTCGGCAGGGATGGATCGGGCAACGGCTGATTATGTGGGCATGATTGCTACGGTGATGAATGCTATCACTTTGCAGGATGCCCTGGAACAAGCAGGAGTGCCAACACGGGTGCAATCGGCGATCGCCATGCAAGAAGTAGCTGAACCCTACATCCGGCGGCGGGCGATTCGCCACCTAGAAAAAAAACGAGTAGTGATTTTTGGTGCCGGTTCTGGCAACCCTTTTTTTACTACTGATACTACAGCCGCTTTGCGGGCGGCTGAAATTGATGCAGAGGTGATTTTTAAAGCTACTAAGGTAGATGGGGTGTACGATTCCGACCCCCACCTCAACCCCAACGCGCGCAGGTATCAAACCCTCACCTATGCCCACGTCTTGAATCAAGATTTGCGGGTGATGGACAGTACGGCGATCGCCCTTTGCAAAGAAAATAATATTCCTATTATGGTATTTGACCTCTCGGTGTCGGGCAACATCTACCGAGCTGTAATGGGAGAATCTATTGGAACTCTTGTCGGAGGTTTTTGTGAAGTTAGCTGACGCAGAAGATCATATGCAAAAGGCAGTTGAGGCTACTCAACGGTCTTTTAATACTATTCGGACGGGACGGGCCAACGCCTCTCTCCTCGATCGAGTCATGGTAGACTACTACGGCTCTCCAACTCCGATCAAATCCCTTGCCAACATTGGCACCCCGGATGCGACTACGATCACCATTCAACCGTTCGATCGCACAGCGCTTACCTCGATCGAAAAAGCAATTTCCCTGTCCGATGTAGGACTCGTTCCCAACAACGACGGTTCAGTTATTCGCTTGAATATTCCGCCGCTGACGAGCGACAGACGCCAAGAATTTGTCAAAATGGCGGCGAAGTTTGCCGAAGAAGGTAAAGTTGCAATTCGCAATATCCGCCGCGATGCCGTTGACTCGATTCGCAAGCAGGAAAAAAGCAGCGATATCTCTAAAGATGAATCCCGCGACTTGCAAGATAAAATTCAAAAGCTGACGGACAAGTACGTGGCCAAAATAGAAGAAGTTCTGGCAGCCAAAGAGAAAGATATCACGACTGTTTAGGGAATGGGAAATTGGGCCGGGGGAATAGGAATAGTTTTGAGATTGCCGAGATCCGGCCGCGAACAACGAGCAGACGCTTAATGATTTGTGAGTTGTGAGTTAACAACTCAAGATTTAACACTCATTAACTTACCAATTCCTCCTGCCCCATGACCAATCACCCATTACCAGTTGTCCGGTGAAGAAATTCGTCCTGCCATTTTTAGTGGATTTAAGGCTGCTGAGGCGATCGATCGAGTCTTGGAGGCGCCGACGACGCTAAGGAGCCTTACACTCAATCGATCGCCCAAGAATGGAACACTCATCTGATTTGGGCCAGTCGCTTGGCTAGAGCATTCTATCAGTTTACAGGAGCTGCTTACAGAGCGGGCGTCAAATTGCCGATGACTACTCAGTTGATGAGCAAAATTTTGTGTGGCGAAATGCGTTATGCCGATATCGCTAACCGCGCTCTTAAAAAGCTGATGCCGTTTTAGAACGAAGGAAGTTCAGCAACGGATTTAACGCATGGATTTTGAGGGAAGAAAGAAGAGAGATTCTTCTTAAATCCCAATTCCTTATTCTCAATTCCTCATTCCTAATAGCGGTAAGGTGCGCCCCTAAGCACCCTAGATAATTGGATTTTGCGTAAATCCTGTAAAATTTAAAATCTAAAATCTAAAATCTAAAATCTAAAATCAAATGATAATTTATTTTTATAAAGTAGAGGAGCCTTACGGCTGCTTTTCTAATTTTTCACTACACGACATTTCTCTGCACGGTCAATATTGGTTGACGGTGGAACATTACTATCAAGCCCAAAAATTTGTCAGCACCGATCAAAGATTAGTGGCGGCGATTCAAGCCGTAGCAACTCCTCAAGAAGCCGCTAAATTAGGTCGCGATCCCAACCACCGGATTCGCGCTGATTGGGAAGCCGTGAAAATTCCCATTATGCGCGAAGCAGTTTTAACTAAGTTTCTCACTCATACAGACATTCAAGCGATTCTTCTTGCCACAGGGGATCGAGTGATTGTCGAGGATTCGCCAACGGATTACTACTGGGGGTGTGGCTGCGACCGAACCGGTCAAAATCATTTGGGTAAAATTCTGATGAGCGTGCGCCAAGAAATTAGTCAGGGCCAGGGGCGCTGAGAGAAACTCAAATTCTTTCGTTAATTATCATTATATGAAGTTATACAACAAATGTCAAGTTATCCTAACAATAAATAATTCTCATAGTGAGAGTTTAAGATTGCGAGAAATTTATAAGAGCTTTAAAATAATAATTATTATTTGCTTAAGTCGCTCTGCCTGTTGAAGGCAAGGATTAAACCGGCGCGATCGCAGATTTGACTTGCCCCAGCCCACCAGAGGCGATACACCGTCGTGTCTCACAAGTGCGCGACGGATTAATTGTACAGATCGGTTGAGTCAAAAACTCAGGGTGAGGCATTTGAGTTTGAACGCTCCAACAGCAGATCAAAACTTCTTATTATCCTTGTATAAGTACAAAAGGAGATTTATGCAACTCAGAGAAAATACGCAAGAATTACATTATAAACTAGACAGAGAAGTTTTGATACGGCGGATAACAGAACGCATTCGCCAATCTCTAGAATTAGAAGATATTTTAACCAGTACGGTAGCAGAAGTGCGGTCTTTTTTGAAAACAGATCGCATTATGATTTACAGGTTTACTGCCGACGGCAGTGGAGAAGTTGTTGCTGAGTCAATTAATAACAACTGTCTCCCTTCCTTGAAAGGACTGCACTTTCCAGCAGACGACATTCCCGCGAGCGCGCGGGAGATGTATGTCACTTTGCGCCAGCGGACAATAATAGATGTTAACTCAGGGACGATCGTCCTGAGTCCCCTCGATGCTGCAGACACCGGTCAACCTTTAGTAAAGGAAGAGATGCACTACAGATCGCTCGATCCTTGCCACACAGCTTACCTGATGGCAATGGGAGTGCAATCTTCCTTAGTCGTGCCGATTGTCCACCGCCGGATCGCGTCGGAAAACAGCAAAACAGATATCTGCGAGGCGGCCACGTGTCTGACTCGATACGAGCCCGGAAATAATCAAAAAATTCACATCGAACTGTGGGGACTTTTAGTGTCTCACCACTCTGCGCCTCTCAATATTTCACCAGCAGATTTAGAAGTAGTTCAGCTCGTATCAGATCAATTGTCTAGCGCTATAGCCCACGCGCTCCTCCTCCAGCAAACCCGCTCTCAAGCGGCCCGCGAAGCTACCGTGAGCCGCATAGCAGCCCTGTTGTATGGTCACGTAAACATTCAACTGCAACAAGGTTTAGAAGCCACCGTCACCGCTTTGGGCGGTAGCGGTGGCAGACTCTATCTCAACCAGCCGAAAATCAACGGTGAAAAATTATCCAATCCCAAGATTGAAGGAGGATTGCCAATTGCCCCGGCCCACAGTGATGCTACCTTTGAACTGTTCACCACAGGAGAACAACCGACACTTCCCAACTGGGAAAAAGTTAAGGCGATCGAAGCTCATCCCCTCTGGCAGGAATGGCTAACCAAAGGATTCAAAAATACCGAAGAACTTCCCAAATTTCCAATTTTTACTAATTCTCAATTCCCAGTTTTGATAATTACCGACTTATACAAAGAACCTCTATTTAGAGTTTTAGTTCCCGCTTTCCAATCTACTCAAATTCGGGGTTTACTGGTAATTCCCCTCCAATACAAACAACAAGTAGTCGGCTGTTTGACAATTTTTCGCAATGCAATTGATACCGAAAAACTGTGGGCGGGGCGCTTTGACACCAGCGCTGAACAAACCCTTCCCCGACAATCCTTTGAACTCTGGCGAGAAATAAAAAAAGGTCAGTCGCCCGAGTGGAAGTACGAGGAAATTGAGCAAGCTTTAGCTATAGGCAGCCAATTTTGTTCGGCAATTGGGCAGTACGTTCTTTATAAAGAAGTGCAAACTCTGAATGCCAACTTGGAGCGCCAAGTTCAAGAACGCACCGCCCAATTGCAAAAATCATTGGACTTTGCCAAAGTATTGACGCGAGTGAGAGACCAGATTCGCAGCACCTTAGATTTAAAAATCATACTGCAAACTATTGTGCGAGAAGTCAGAGTTTTGTTGGATACCGATCGCACGGTAATCTACCAATTTGCGGCAGACAAACAGGGCGAGGTAGTTGTCGAAGCTGTTTGCGGCCAGTGGCGGTCAATTTTAGGTATCAAATCTCCAGAAGGATGCTTTCCCGAAGGCTCAGACTGCTTTTATCGAGCCGGACGGGTGGGAGCAATTAATGATATTTATACTCATGATTTAACACCCTGTCACCGCGAATTTTTGGAAGATTTGCAGGTGAGAGGAAGTTTAATTGTGCCCATGATGGGCAAAGATTCGCAATTGTGGGGGTTGCTGATTGCCCATGAGTGTTCCGGGCCGAGAGTTTGGCAAACGGCAGAACAGGAATTGCTGCAACATTTAGCTGCTCAAGCTGCGATCGCCATTCACCAAGCAGAACTTTATCAAGAAAGTCTCAATGCAGCAACTGCCGATCGATTAAAAGCCGAACAGCTAGCTAAAACAGTCACAGAACTGCACAATACCCAAGCCCAACTGATTCAAACCGAAAAAATGTCCAGTCTCGGACAACTCCTGGCCGGAGTCGCCCACGAAATCAATAACCCCGTTAACTTTATCTACGGTAACCTGTCCCACGCCAGCGAATACACCAAAGATTTACTCTGCTTGCTGGAACTCTACCGCCAGCACTACCCCAATCCCAACCCAGAAATTAGCGAGTGCTCCGAAGCCATCGACATCGAATTTCTTGCCGAAGATTTGCCCAAAATTTTGGGTTCCATGACAGTCGGAGTTGAGCGCATCCGCCAGTTAGTTGTATCTTTGCGTAATTTTTCCAGGAGCGATCAAGCCGAGAAAAAAGCCGTTGACATTCACGAGGGCATCGACAGTACCCTGTTGATTTTGCAGCACCGGATCAAAGCCAATTCTGAGCACAGCACCGTAGAAATTATTAAAGAATATGCCAATTTGCCCTTAGTAGAATGCTATGCCAGCTCGCTCAATCAAGTATTTATGAATCTGATCGGCAATGCCCTTGACGCCCTAGAAATGGGAAAAAAAGAGCGAGTTATGAATCTTCCGTTTAAAGCGGCAAGTGCAGCGGCGACGCATTTAAGCTCCCAAATAGTGGCTATCGAGTCAGGACATATAAATGCCACCACCGAGTGTTTGATTCCTGATTTCCCATCCCCTTGCATTCGGATTCGCACCCAATTAATCGATGAAAAAACGGTAGGAATTTGCATTGCAGACAATGGTCACGGCATCCCCAAAGAGTTAATCTCTCACATATTTAATCCGTTTTTTACTACTAAACCCGTAGGTCGGGGCACGGGTTTAGGACTGTCTATCAGTTACCAAATTGTAGTTGAGAAACACCAAGGCGTACTTAAGTGTGTTTCTGTACCCGGTCATGGTACCGAGTTCTGGATCGAGATTCCGCTGAATTAGGTAGAACAACCTAAAAAAACAACACACCCAGATACCCGATTTCTTAAAGAAGTCGGGGCTCTAACATCGGACATCAAGAAATTATTTTATCTTCATCGCAGAGAGAGATAATTCGATTCACAAAAGCTTTTAGCTCTGGACAAGCTTGAATCGCAATCATCAGATCGTTGTTTTTCAAAATAGCCATTCCATCAATCACTTTGTTATAGTCTTTTCCGCGTTTTCCAGAGCTAAAAATCTCCTTAATCCAATAGTAAGGTGGCTTTTGATGATTCACTGTTTCAGGCGAACCGCTAGGAGCAGAAAGGTTGTGTTTCGCTAGCTTCTGGATAGTTGTCCAGTAGGGAAGAAGCCATGCTTCAAAATCATGTGATGCTGTGTGAGGATAGAATTTTGGGTTTTTACCTACCCATGTCCTCATTTTCTCTTTAGCATCATTGGCATCTTTAAAGTCCGGCTTTCCGGTATAAACGTCTGTAAGTGCAATTACAGCATCATAGCCATCATTATCGAGGAGAGTTTCAACTATTTTCTTGAGTTTCCCTTGCTTGGGAATTCCACCATGTTGTGGTTTAAAGTCTAGTCGGGGCATTTTTTGCTCTAAACGACTTTGCAGAAACTCATGAAGCTTCTTTCTAAATGCCATTTCAGTAGCACCTTCAACCAAAATAGCAATTCTCATGGACGGCCACCCATCACATTCATTTCCCAAACCTGGTCAAGACTGTAATCTTCTAACCATTTATCCAGGTTAAGAGTGTCAGCCCACCTCATTTTTGCCTCCCCTTCTTCCAAATCGCAGACCAAAATCTCGCTTGGATCGAGAAATCTGATGAGTCTATCTGAGTGTGTGGCAACTATCAGTTGAGTGTGTTTTGAAGCTTCTCTCATTAGATAAACTAAGTGTCTTAAGAGTTCCGGGTGTAGGCTAACTTCTGGTTCATCTAGCAACGTAATAGTTGTTAAAGTTTGACTTTGCAGGAGCGCAACCAACCAGAGGAAGCGCAGCGTTCCTTCTGATAGCTCATGGACATAGAAAGGCTGAGGAAAATTTCTATCTGTCCAAGTCATAGACATAGTTCCTGCGGCAACTGGAGGAAAGTTTAATCGATCGAAATCTGGAAAGGCAGCAGAAATGATATTTTCAACCATTTCAAAACTGTCTCTATCGGTCTCCCGAAGGTCGTAAAGACAGGAAACCAGGTTTTCACCGCTTGCTCCAGGCAACTTTGCAGGGCGCATTGCTTGAGGTAGACGGATGGGACTTTTCTCTGAAACATCGAGTGCTCCATAATATGTGCAAGAAGCAAGGCTCTTTCTCAGGTTCTCAGGTTCGCGATACATTTTAGGAACTTGAGAAAGGGATGTTTCAAGAGGATTGTGATCCCAATCCGGTCTCAAAAGTCCACTGCGTTCTTGAAAATATTTAACATCCAAACCTTGTGATTCAATATACTTGAATGGTTCAGCTCTGTTGGGATTTCTCTGCTGTGTTAAAGATTCGTCTCTAACTTCATAAGATAAACCTTTAGGTGACAATGTTAAGCTGTACTTCAAAGGTTGTTCCTTTGGCACTTGCATTGAAATTTCAATTTCAAGTTCTTGTACTTTACCTCTTGTCAAAATTTCATTCAAGCCGCCTTTAAGTTGTAATAAATTCTGTAAATTTCCACTTGCTGAAGCGGCTAGTATTGAAAGGACATCTAAAAAAGAAGTTTTTCCGGCTCCGTTTGCACCAATCATGACGATGAGATTTCTCATCTCAAGCTCAATATTTTGAAGACGCCGAAAACCCCTTACTGATATATTTTCAAATCTATTCATACTACTAACCATCATTACTATCAATAGTTAAACTAGCCTAGACAGATATATCCCGACTAGGCTAAGTATACCTGCCTTACAGACATTAGGGGTTTAGTAAAGCCAGATGGGTGTATGAAACGCTCTACATCCCTTGGGTTGGCGCAGCATGAAAAGTCGTTGGAGCAGGCAGTTCACAAGTCTTTAAGGCAAGATTAGCTTCACCAGCACAGAACCGATCGAACCGAGAAGACTCATAAAGTCGCCGCGGCTGGAGGTGCGGGGCTCCGTAGGCTTTTGGCGCGCCACAATGGCTTCGCCTAACTGCTTTGACAACTCCTGACCTTGGGGATTTCCTTGATCTGCAAAGAGTTTGTTTGCTATTGCAGCGTCTTGAGCCGCGCCGGCGAATTCTCCCAAGTCAGCGCGAGACATACTGCGTGCAAAATAAACGGCTGCTAAATCCGATTTCAGATTCAGGGCTTGATTGTAATAATCAATCGCGTTTCTGTAGTTTCCTGCTTGAGCTTCCAGCACTCCCAATCGGTAGAAGTCTTCAGCGGTGCCGATATTGGTTGGCATTCCTCTAACTCCGAGCAGTTGCGCGTTAGTTAAATTGGCGTTGAGCAAATTGGCGTCGCTGAGATAGGCACTTCTCAAGTCAGCACCGCTGAGGTTGGCACCGCTGAGGTTAGCCCCTGTCAGGTTGACGCCAAACAGGCTGGTGCCGCTGAGGTTGGCACCGCTGAGGTCAGCCCCGGTGAGGTTGGCTCGGCTGAGGTTAGCCAATCTCAAATCAGCACCTTTGAGATTGGCTCCGGTTAAGTTGGCTAAAACCAAGCCAGCACTGCTGAGGTCGCAGTTGGGACACTGTCGGGTGGCTAGTAATTGTTGCGTGTGTTGGATGTTCTCGGCGGGTGCAGGAGCGATCGGGGCGATCGCGCTCAGCAGCGTTGCAGCAGCGAGGATTCTGAGTTTCATTTTAACCGTCCAAAATCCAAAATATTAAATCTAAAATAGCTTTTATCGAAGCAATTGAAAATCACCATAACACAAGTGTACCCAACAAATCTTTTGACTTGCCGTATGTAGGAGTTCTGGGCGCCATCAGCACCCTACATTGAAGTTCTCGGCCTTACCTGAGTGTCAATCGATTTTAGATTTTAGATTTTAGATTTTAGATTTTAGATTTTAGAATTGAAGCATTGACTTGCGCGAGAGAAATACGTTCGGCAAGTTTCATCGGATACAGGTTTTTTATTTCTGGGTACTGAGTCTGGGAAGGAATGAATCACGTGGCGGGTATCATGGATGCTTTCGGTCAAATAAAGATTTCGCTGCCAATAAATTAGGGTAATGAAAAGCTCATTACCCTTTAGCCGCTGTTCTCGGCAACCATAAAAATTAACAATTGACACTCCCCGGCCTTAAGGCACGGGGATTCTTAAGACATTTCAGTCTTAATATCCCTATCGCGCTTAGTTCCCAGGCTGACTACTCTGGGCACAAAAGAGTGCGTAGTCATATCTCCTCAAAAATGTTTTGGGCGTAGACTTTCCCCCAGTCCGGGGGTAGGTTTTTACATCTTGTCTGATATGGTTATTCTACCATATTCATTTGTTAAGATGGATTTGTTATTTTACTTAACAATGGAAAAAAGCCGTCCTACAAGGACAGGGTTTTCAACCCAATTTTCTGATAAATTAGTCGTGAATCGTGCCGTCGGGCATCGTTGTACCCTTAAGATATACTCCGCTCAGATTAACTTTTGTAAGGTTGGCTCCCAACAGGTTTGCTCCGCTTAAGTCGGACGCACTTAAAATCGCTTCAGTCAAGTCTGCCCTAATTAGACTCGCCCCCATTAAGTCGGCTCCGCTAAGGTCTACTTTGCTCAAGTTCGCGCCAATTAAATCGCATTCTGTGAGCACCGCCCTACGCAAGTTTACTCCGTAAAGATTTACTCCGTGCAAGTCTGCACGGCTGAGTGTTGCGCGAGATATGTTGGCTCCAATTAAAGTTGCTTGGATCAGAGAAGCTCCGCTCAAGTCTGCTTTGCTGAGATTTGCTCCCATCAACTCAGCTCGATGCAGGTTAGCTTCAAGTAAAAGTGCTTCTGTGAGGTCGGCTCCACCTAAGTCTGCTTTGCTCAAATTAATCTTGCACAAATTGGCTTTGCCAAAGTTGACTCTGTTGAGTTTGGCTTTGCTGAGATTGGCTCCAATCAGGTCGGCTTCATACAGATTGGCTCCAATCAATTCTGCTTCGTAGAGGTAGACCTCGTGCAGGTAGACCCCGCTAAAATTTCTTTCTCCTATTGCATATAGCTTGAGCAGTTCGTCAACGTTCATTGTGGCTTCTCTACACCTTTTAAATGAAGAATACTGTCAGCAAGCTGGTTACACCGGATGTTCTGCAATTTTAGATTCTGAAATATTCACACCCAGCCTGAAACTTCCCTCAATCTCCAAGGTTTGAGTATAAATTAGATGGTTTGGTGAGGGTGAAGGACAAAGCTGCATTCTCTTTTTCATCTTTTTAAAACTTTATTTTTAAAAAGAATAACAACAAGTTTGATCGCACTTCCTAACTAAATCCCAAAGATTCTAGGTGGAAAGTCCGATCGAACCCATAACTTTTTGTAGTTAGTTGAGCTTACTGAGTAGTAGTGTGACATACATCACAAAAGAATGTTAGTAGGATCACATAGAAACTCCGCTTTCGATCACAGCAGGCGGGCAAAAATAGCCGATACTTATACTGTAATGCTGAGAAATTGACAATGCCACCCTCGTCGTGTTTTACTCAACTGGCGATAAAGCCAGTAGTTTCACAGATACTTGCCCGCTTGCTGTGAAAGTAGGTTGCAACGTCACTCGGCGCTCCCGGCTCCGGGTAATGAGAGTGTTGATGTATCAATATTTCTCGCACAGCGAAAGCCAGAAATGCACTTCTGGGAGTAGGGGAATGTCTGTATAAAAATGCGATAGCTGGTGTACAGACATTCGCTTGTTTGCTAGCACCTAATGACTAAAAATCGCCCATACGTTCGCAAAAAATACCAATAAATACCAGGAAAACCATGATAGATGTTTAACAATAAGAGAATAAATGGTATTCCTTAAGAGTCACCTATTGCCACTAATGTTACAGTCGATTGGTTAACGGCTATCAGTATTAGCAATGACGCTTGTCCCTCAAATACAAAACTGACCCAAAAACCGGGTTTTTTACCAAAAAAAATCGTTGCAACCTTGCTCCAGGTTAAAATAATCCGGTTTCTGAGCGTCGGAGTGCCTCCAGGAAGGAAAAAGTTTAATGAGAACGATCGCTTTTGTATTGCTTCAGGGCAAACAAAAGGTCAGCATTTAGGATAGGAGCAGCTTTTGCTCCCTTGTCAAACAAAGGTATTGTAGAACGCGAATCGTGAGGTAATTGATATGGCTGGAGTATGTAAACTTAGCATCACAGAGACAAGTGAAGAACTAAAAAACCTGTTAACTGAACAAAAAACGGCAAGTGGCTTTCAAAAAATTCAAGCACTTTACCTGTTCAAAATTTGTCATGTTAAGACAGTTAAAGAATTGGCAATGACCATCGGGGTAAATCGAATTACAGTGCAGCGGTGGCTCAGAAAGTACCGAGCTGACGGACTCGAAGGACTCCTCGAAACAAAGCACAGCGGCGGCCGTAAGCCGGCCATTCCTCCTTTGGCACGCGCTAGTTTGGCAATGCGCCTCAGCGACCCCCAGAAAGGCTTTAAAAGCTATGGAGAGATTCAAGAGTGGTTGCAGCAGGAATACAGCATTGAGGCTTCCTATAAAGCGGTTTATGCAACAGTCAGATACCACCTAAAAGCCAAGCTGACGAAAGTCTAGACAGTTATACCACGTCGGATTAAGCACCGATTATCTAATTGTTTGCCCTCAGCTTTTGAAGATTTTGAGGAGTTGCGTCATCACGACCAACCTGACTAATTTTTTTTTAACAAAACTCGCTCTCATAAACTGCGGAGCATATAAATTGTATGTTGTGGCAATGGGGTGAATGGGAAAAGATTTGATGCTTTTCCCGCGTTTGTGAAAGATGCTTAAAAAATTGGTCAGAAATCATAACTTGGAAGTTTTGTCTAATTTGCAGCTTTGGTGATAGAAATGTGAAAATAGGCAGCGGCTAAGGCAAAAATCGATCCAAAGCCGCTTTCAACTCTTCGATTTCCGTATCGATATTACCTTCTTTAGCGGCTCGGGCAATGCACTCGGTTAAGTGTTCGTCAAGAATGATTCTCGCTACGCGATCGAGCGCGCCTCGAACTGCAGCAACTTGCACGAGAACTTCGGGACAGGGACGGTTTTCTTGCACCATAGTTTTGATGCCGCGGACGTGTCCCTCAATCCGAGACAAGCGATTTACCAGCCGCCGCATGGATTCTTCATCGTGATGGTGAGGGTGGACTGATTCATCGTCGTGATGGTGGTGGGAATTTGAGGGCAAGGATTTGTCAGTAGAAGTATCAGATATAATCATCGGGGTTACGAGGGAAATTTAAAAGTTAGAATTCAGAATATGTTGAGTTGGTGCGGTCTCATGACTCATGTATTGTAACTGTCAAAATATATTTAGGATCTTCATAGTGGCAGATTATTGATTCCGCACGATCGCACACCCTTACCAGACTAACCCAGACTAACAAAGATTGACGCTATGCGACTATTTAAGTTTTTTCGGCCCGCACCTCGAACCGGTGCTCGTTGGTTCGCCCTAATTTTAGGAATGACGATCGCCCTGAGTGCGTTAACAATCACTCCTGCACCCGCTGCCGCTGATGGCACCACTCCGCCCAACTTACAGTTCCAGAGTTTCCCAGCCACCGCCGCGAATCCGCAACTGTTAGCGCTGCGGAGTCCTGAACTCCCAGGGGATACCGGCAGTTTTGTGACAGCGGCTGTCGATCGAGTCGGGCCGGCCGTTGTTCGCATTGATACTGAGCGGACTGTCAGCCGCAACATCGACCCCTTAATGGAAGATCCCTTCTTTCGCAGATTTTTGGGAGAAGATTTACGCAGTATGACCCCCAGACAAGAACGCTTACGCGGTCAAGGTTCTGGCTTCATTATTGACAAAAGCGGGATTGTTTTAACCAACGCTCACGTAGTTGACAAAGCCGATCGAGTGACTGTCACCTTAAACGACGGCAGGACATTTCCAGGGGAAGTGCAAGGTACTGACGAAGTAACAGATTTGGCAGTTGTCAAAATTAATACTAAGGAAGTTAACTTGCCCGTGGCAACCCTAGGAGATTCCAACGCGGTGAAAGTAGGAGATTGGGCGATCGCCGTGGGCAACCCCCTCGGATTTGACAACACCGTCACCTTGGGCATTATCAGCACCCTCAAACGATCCAGTGCAGCCGTCGGCATTCCCGACAAGCGGCTCGATTTCATTCAAACCGACGCCGCTATCAATCCCGGCAATTCCGGTGGCCCGCTGTTAAACAGCAGAGGAGAAGTGATTGGCATCAACACGGCGATTCGAGCCGATGCAATGGGTATTGGGTTTGCGATTCCGATCGACAAAGCCAAGGCCATCTACGCGCAGTTAGCCAAGGGAGAACAAGTCAGCCATCCATTTTTGGGGATTCAGATGATTGCTTTGACTCCTGAAATGGCCAGAGAGAATAATGCTGACCCCAATGCTCCTTTGATTGTCCCGGAAGTTCAGGGAGTGTTAGTGATGCGAGTTGTGCCAAATACCCCTGCTGAGAAAGCAGGGATTCGCAAAGGGGATGTGATAGTTCAAATTGACGGTGAGGGAGTGACTCAGGCCGAACAGTTGCAAAGTTTGGTGGACAACAGCCAAATCGGTCAAATTCTGAAACTGAAGGTGCGGCGCGGTGCCCAAATTAAAGAAGTAGCCGTTCAAACTGCTCAATTGCAAGATTTTTAGAAGTCAAGGGGAAGGGGGGAAACTGTTAAAAACCACATAAAGTTTGTAGTGAGGATTTTAGTCAAATCTTAATATTTTTAGGTAAGCTGTTGTGCATTTAAATTGTATGTTGAGGGCGGGTTCTCCTGCTCAGATCACAAGAGTGAAAAACTCTTTTACCATGCAATTTAAAGGCACACCTTAATAGCGACTAAAATCCTCACTACAAACGAGTTTTATTATTGGTGATTGATATGACACGAGTTCAACTTGCCTATCCCAAAATTCCAGATAGTAAAAATTGCCCTCACGAACAATGTATAGCTTTTGAGAAGTACGATGGTACTAATTTGCATTGGGTTTGGGAAATAGAACTCGGTTGGTATGCTTTTGGTACGCGCCGCAGTAGATTTGATTTGGATGAGATGGGAATTGCAGAATTTAACGCTGCACATCCAGGTTTAGAAGCAGCACCTGAAATATTTAAAAGAGACTTTGCTAGTCCCTTAGAGTCTATATTTCGAGAGAATGAAGAGTATCAGTGTGCTGAAAATACGGCGTTTACAGAGTTTTTTGGTGCTAACTCGTTTGCGGGAATGCACCAAAAGGGCGATCGCAAACAACTGGTGCTTTTTGATGTGGAAACTGAGGGCGGTATGGTTGTTCCCGATCGATTTATTCAGGATTTTGGTAAATTAAATATTGCGCGAGTGATTTATCGCGGCAAACTGACGGGCAAATTTATGGACGATCTTCGCCAGGGGAAATACGGTGTAGATGAAGGTGTTGTGTGCAAGGGAGGCCGCAATGCTAATAATCTGTGGATGGTGAAGATTAAGACTGATGCGTATATGCAGAGATTACGGGAAGCTTTTAAGGATGATTGGGAAAATTACTGGGAGTAATATCAAACTGATAGATCAACTGTCACAAGCCAAAGTGGGAGATGTCGGCAACCCCCTTGGATTTGACAATACCGTTGCGTAAGTCATCAGGAATTAAAGTATATTGGTCATAATCAATAGACAGCCAATAAAAAAATCAGGGAAGATTTAGTTATGACATCTGTGCAGATTGAAAAAAAAGCCATGACTGAAGAAGATGTGGCAAAGTTATGGGAAGCGTTCCAAGTATTTGACGCAGACGGGAGCGGTGCTATCTCATCAGAAGAACTGGGTCAAGTGATGCGATCGCTCGGCCAGAGTCCTAACGAAACCGAGCTGCGCGACATGATCAAAGAAGTGGACGTAGACTTGTCTGGCAGTATCGATTTTGATGAATTCAAAATGCTGATGGTGTCCCAGCAGGGCGATCGCCACAGTCGTCTCAAAATGGCATTTAGTGTATTTGATGAAAACGGTAGCGGTCAAATCACCAGAGACGAGCTGCACGGCGTGATGAGCCAGTTTGGGCTGACCGAGCAAGAACTCGATGAGATCATCAAAGAGGTAGACCATGACGGCGATGCCTCAATTGACTTTAAGGAATTCTGCAAACTGGTACCGGATGAGTCAGAGATCACAACCGGATATCAAGACTCGCCGGTTCCGATTGTCAGTACACAAACCACCGAAGTTTCAGATAGTACAGCGGCTGCGATCGCAACTACAGCAACTGCTATCAATGAGGCAGCTTCTGCCACTATTGAACCTAATCTAGAAGAAGCACCCACCGATAGCAATCCAGAAATAGCGCGGCTAAAAGAACTACTCGCGCAACACCCACAAGCTGAGAAGAAGCGCGGTACGTCCCGCTTGCAGATGCAGATTGGTTTGTTTCGTCTGATCCAGGGAGCAGCCTACCGCAGCTTCCGCGAGAGTTTCTCGGCCAACCACGAGACTCACCTGCGCGTGAGAAACTTGCCATACAGAATCGTTGATTTTGTGCAATTTGTCAGGACTGCGATCGGGCTTTATAAAGGATTGGGTGTAGTAGAGTCGGCGTGCAACCCTCTACTGGATGCAGTAGTTAAATCGATCGAAGATGAATATGCCCGACTGCAAGATCGCATCAAAAACTGGAAGACTATAGAAAAAACTCCAGAAATGTTGGCAGAACAAAAAGCCATGTTGGAAGCGCGGGGTAAGTCTGCAACTGCCAAGGAAAAGTTTGCGGCGGGAGTCGAGTTTGCAATCACCATCAAGAAGAAGAGTCTCAACTTGCGCGACATCGCCGAGGGTGTGCTTGCCATCAACGAACTCAACCGGTTGAGAAAAATGGAACTGAGTGAGGAAATGGCACCGCCACCAGCCAAATCTGAGGGAGATCCAAAAGAGTACCTGAAGAAGTGGAACCGCGTCATTCTCTCGGATGCTTCAGAGGAAATCGATGGTGCGATGATGCCAGTGGCATATTGGTATGAAGACTTTATGCCGAAGCTGCTAGCAGCCTTCAGCGTCAGCACAGCAGCAGACATTCCCTTCAACACTGTGCCTGACGAAGCGGCTTTAAACCAGTGGTACGAAGCTACCAAGGCGTCAGGGGAATTTGGGCGCTATGGGGCGGATGTTGCAGAAGGCTTTCCCAAATGCGCTCCAAAACAGAAGTTGATGCTTCAACAGGCATGGCGCTTGACGCACAACTACCTGAATGGGGTACAGAAACGGCGCGAACGCTTGGAGTTTGGGCGCGAGTCTGGCGAACTCTCGCAATATGTATCGTTCATCGACGTGTATATCGATCGCAGTGAAATAAAGAATTCACAAATGCGCGTCAGCTTCCCTTACTATATTGGCCCTGCGGTGTGGCGTTTCTTCCACACTACGGCTGAAATCGTCTCTACCAAGACCCCCCAACAGCAAAAAACTCTGGTGGCAATCTTCAAGGACTTCTTCAAGCTGTTTGCCACTATGTATCCCTGCCCCTACTGCCGCCACCATCTCAACGCCTATGTCGTGCAGAATAAAGAGGTGGAAATGTACCCTGTAGAGTACCTCGTGCTTGGGCGTGACCCGCGTCTGAATAACTTTGAGGTATCAATGGAGGCGAAGTTGTCCACTGTAGTAGATGGCGCTTCCCTGCGCTTATTCTTCTGGAAGTTGCACAATACTGTCTCTTCATCAATTGCGCGATCGGAGGAGTGGTATCACAAGGATGAGAAAGCATTCTACACCACCCGTTATTGGCCTAGCATTGACTCTGAGCTAGCACGAGCCAAAGCCCTCAAACACATTAGCATTGCCACCGATCGAATGTACCGGCTCTACGGTATGCTCAAGCCCGCGGCACGACTGACAGGGGTGAGAGCAACTTTGCAAAAGCTGTTGGATAAGCGGGATGAGGAAGGCATCAAGGAGGCCTGCTTAGTTGCCCAAGATTACATCAAGGAGTTGGAGGAGGCGATCGTCACGGGACAATTCCTACAAGAGACATATTACTTTGACCCCGATCTTGTCGATCAAGCTCCAGTCTTTAGTCCTGAAGAAGAGGAGTTTGCTCGCAGCGGTGTGTTCGTAGAGGTTGCTTAAATATCAGTCAGTAAAAAGTTAAGTTTTTAAGCTTAACTTTTTACCGATTATAAAAAACTAGACAAATTAGGGTGATTAACACTCTGAGTGGATTTATAGCAGAAGGAAGAAGGAAGAAGTCGATGTAAAAATGCAATTCCAGGCAATTGTTTGAGCGATCTAGAACGTCCTTACTGTCTTGGTGGCGGTTGCTAGGGAGGTGGCAATGCTAATAATCTGTAGATGGTGAAGATTAAAACTTATGCGTATATGCAGAAATTGCGGCAAGCTTTGAAGCGTGTGAGGGCATCCAGAAAAGTTTGGCTAAAACCTTGGATAACGGCGATCGCATTTTCGTAGAAGATGAGGATGGGGTGTTTATCCCAGTCTAGGAGTGAAGAGTAGATTTTGAGCTTGAGGGTTGCGGTGTCACTATGCCATAATTAATGAGAGCATATATTCAAAGGATTAATAAGGACTATGGCAAGCATTACGATTCAAGTTGATGAAGATATTAAGACGGCGTTTGAAGGGGCTACTTCTGAGACTCAGAAACAGTTGATAGTGGAAGTCGAATTTGGTCATGTTCAGAAATACGATACAGTAAGGGGCTTCGGCTTTGTAAGCCGCACATTTAGGAATGCTAATCGGCGACATGAAAATAATGTTTGGTTTCACATCACAAAGATCAAGCGTGATTACCCCAGTCTGGCAAAAGAATTAGATGCTGGTTCGTTGGAGATGAATTTTTGGTACGAAGTTGATAATAGCGATCGCGAAAAGGTCAGTAAAATCTGGCTAGATCCACAAGACATTCCTAAGCAGCAACGAGACAGTTTAGTTGCTTATATTGAGCAACTATGGTGCAATCATTATCGAGCCCTTCCTGAATGGCTAGATTCCATAACAATTGTTGTGGTTGGACAAGTTCGCAAAGATGAGTTGAAGCAACTTTATGATGATCAAATCCGTAAGCGAAATGAAGTAAAAAAGCAAGAACAAATACAGATACAATCTCGACGTAAACAGGCGATGCAGAGTAACAATCAAACTCAATCGTCCCCAGATCGAGTGCAAGGACATCTGAATAATATAAAAAATAATGCAATTCCATCAGATAGAGATCGTTTTCGTGCCGAGAGAGGAGTGATTGAGGCAATTTTCTCTAGCAACACGATGCACGGCTTACCTCCTGAATTGATGGCAATTGTTCGCCCATGCCCAAGGGGAAGTAGGACAAACCCACGTTCTCATCAGCCTGGTGGCAGTGACGTAGTAGTTGCTTATAGTCTCGGTCATGCTATTTTGTATGACTGGATTGACAATGTTGAGTGGTACATTGGATCATTCGAGCGGAATGACCCCGGTTTTCATTTACACATTCAATCAATATATGGGCGTTTTTGTGAAGATCCGAGCGAGCGCAGGATTGGTGTGTTTTGCCCAATATGGGATCGTGACAAGGATGGAGCATTGAAGGATGCCATTAAAGATTGCTTGAAAAGATATCAAAGACAGATGGATATTGGTCATAAAACCTTGCATGAAGAAGCAAAAAAGTATTGGAAAAGCTATGGTCTTTCCGATCGAGAAGTTGAAAACTTGCCGACGCTTTACAAGCAGTATATGAAGGAAAAGGATGATAACGAAAACTTAATGCTTTTCTAGTTGCTTATCTAACAATCCGATGCAACGGACAATAATATGCGGCTTACATTCTGTTCCATCGCCGCCAACGCCAACCGCGCCAAGGCTGTATCAATTGCCTCTCGTTGGTCTAAAATCTCCTCATCCGCCTTCCAGTCATACACCCAATCGACAAACTGCCCGTATAACCCCGCCTGCGTTTCCGGCAAACCGCCCCCCGTCTGCCAAATTTGACACAACATCCACAACCGCAAGGGATTCTGAATCAACTCCTTGAGACGGGAATTTTCCGACTGTGCTAACGTCGCCTCTAAACTCTCCCCCGTCTCCGCATCCCCCATCCCCGCAAACCAACGGCGAATATATCCGTCCGTTACCTGATGATTAAACCGCAGAGGCCACAGAGTCAGAGAAGATAGAGATGAATAATTCTGATACCAACGGATTCGATCTAACGCTCATTCTTTTGCATTACCCTACTCTTCAAGTTCTAAATATCGAGCCAAAATCTGTTGAATTTCTTGTAATTGTTGCAACTCCAATTGCCCAAGACAGCGCACAAGTCTGCGTTTATCAAACGTCATCGGATCGACACATACGATAAAACTATCGGTACTCAGACCATTGAGAGTCGAAGGAATCACAGGCAAAACAACAGCTCGTAAACCCTCGTTTGGAACAGCAGAAGTGATGGGTAGAACTGTGACTTTGCTGTGTTGATTAAAAGCAGTTCCTGAAACAATTACCGCCGATCGAGTCTTGCGGATTTCTGTACCGACTCAGGGTTCGGAATTCATGAGCCATAGGCTTCCCAGTCGGTAATCGCTGCTTGCTGCTATGCTCGATCCTCATCGGTTAATTGATCGCTCAGTTCATCAAGCAATAAACAGGCTTCTACCATTGCCTGCTGTTCTTGTTGTTTGCGCCACGCTTGCAATAAAAGCTCAATTAGCCGACTGCGATTTTCTACACGATCGTCAATGTAACGCACTAGCTCATCTGGCAAAGATATAGATACTTTCATAAAAAATACTCGATAGTGTTGGAAACTCAGTTTTTTTGGCTTGTTCGGCTTAGCAGCACTGCCTTACTTATTGGCTCACCTTACGGAACAAAAAGACGACCAACGCCCATCCAGGTTTCGATATCCAGCAAGATTTCCAGAATACGGTCAACACAACGATTGCGATAGACTCGATCGGCTAAAAATCGATCGGCATCTCCAATTGTAATCACAGGCAGAGAATCCACCGTATTTTCTTCTCGGATCACCTGTTCCAGGGAGTCTTCACCCTTCATGCTGCGGTTGGCAGTAAGCAAAATCATCTGATTTGCCTGAGCAAGTCGCCAAACAACTCGATCGTTACTGTCGATCGACAAATTCATCTGCTTGAAAGTCACCAAACGAATTGGGAGTAGATTTAACCAACCTTGACTCGCAATATTGCCCAATAAAATCTCTGCATGACCTCCGAGATTGTGATCTATCAGAAAATTCATGCTTCTAGTTCGTGTTTGGCTTTCTGCTGTTGAAGTTTTGCCCAAAGAGCCTCTCTACCGGGTTTGGGTGGCATCGCTGCAACGCGGGCTGAATGTTCGCGATTGCGTTCTTCCCAATACTCCCTAATTTCCTTAGCTTGCCTTAAAACAATTTGATATTCTGCTTCGACTTCTGCACGATTTGCCTCAATGTAGGATAAAGCAACGTTAATCTGCTCCTCTGTTAAGTCAAACAAGGAACGGATAAACTTCGGGGGATATTGAGCCGTCAGGTAGTCCATCACATCATAGAGAGTGATGCGCGTACCTGAAATTGTCAGTCCGCGCTCTGTACGAATAATGATTGGTTGGTGGTTGGATACTGAAACCATACCCATAGCCTCTGAAACAGTCTAGGAAATAATCCGATCGTACCTTACAAATTTGTAATGTCGTGTTTGGAGAAACCTTTGAGCAAATCCACCAGACGCCCTACACAAAATTAGCCGGATCTTGATCTCGCCGATGCTTCAGCAGAATCGGAGAACCTTGGCCATCACCCACCAAAGCCGCCGTTTCCTCCAACGCTTCCCTCAATCGCTTGGCCGCGTAGATGGACATATCGCGGGGCACATTCACCCGATCGCGCAAATACCGCAAAGCCGCATCAGAACCGGGCGGCGGCGTACAAACTTCGCCAGTCATCATCAAAGTTAAAGCACAACGCAAAGCCTCATCAAATAAGTTGTCATCAGCAGGATTGACTCGAACGATGTTGCGGTGATGCTTAATGACGCGATGAAGTGCTTCAGCGCGGGAGGTTTCCGGTTCTGGATACATCACATCCGGCAGTCCAGCCCAAGGCCCATTATCCACGCGGGCTTTATTTACTAGCATCTGAGGTTCGCCGTTTTCATAACAGCCGCCCATCTGAGGCGGTAAATCGTGGACGTGGGTGTGAAAATCGCTCTGAGTGCCGCGATAGGTAGGGCGGCTTTCCATCGCCGCAAACCAGTCCGCAAAGCGCGGGTTTTCTTCCCGCATTGAGTAGCCTTTGTAGTAGTAAAGACTGGCATTCATCCGTTCGACGTAGGGCGTAAAGATGACATCCGCAGTGCCAAATTCATCGAGGAAATAAGGCCCCGGAGTGCTAGCCAGGGCCTTTTCTACCTGGGCGACGACGCTGATAAATTGGTTGCGGTTGTGTTGTTCTACTTTGGCTGAACTTGCTGGATAGCACAGCCAAGAGCACCAGGCTCTAAATAGCAGTCGCTCTAACCGCCGCAGGGGTATTACTGCGGCGTTTTCCATGCCCAAACCCAAGGGGCCATAGACTCGTTCCAGGGCGATTAAGATGTCATCGCTTTCGGTGATGATGCGGCCGTCTAGTTCGATCGCCGGTAGCATTCCCGATGGCACTTTGCGCTTGTACCAGCTTTCCTTTTCCCCGTAGCAGAACATAGTAACTTTGTCAATACGGTAGGGGATTTGTTTTTCTTCTAACCACAACCAGATTTTTTGGCAATAGGGACACCAAGCATGGTTATCGCGGTACAGAGTGACTCGCACATCGGATTCGGTTTGTCCGAAGAGGCGTAACCGGGCTTGGGCGTTGGTTGGCCCGTTGGTGCGATCGACTTCAAAGTCTGTGAGGGCTTCTAATTCTGTCCAGGTTAGAGGGGTGGCGATCGTGGCGGTGGATGTCATGGGTGAATTAGTGCGGATGATGGTTGTCAGAAATATAGACTAAATGTATATCGTTTATTGGTTGCGATCGTCCAAAAGCCAATGGCAAATTTGCCATTGGCTGATGTTTGTGACTGACTACACCATCCCTACGGGCGATCAAGTTGCGATCGAGACTTACACACAAATCACTTATTTCTGTCATTGCGAGGCACGAAGCAATCTCAAAACCCTTGGCACACCGTAGAGCGTGCGTAAGTCCTGCTGATATTAAATCAGAGCGAACATATCTTGGGTAAGCGAGCTTGATGAAAAACCCATGACAGACGCTAACAACTCACCAGTGCTGGCGATACGGATCAGGGTGTCCTGCGCCTGCATACCTGTACCCTGGCTAAATGTCAACTGGTTAAATGTTAGACCGCCGCTTAATGCCACTAAATCTTGACCAGTCTGGAAATCAGTAATGGTGTCCACTCCTGCACCAGAGTTCAGCACAAAGCGATCGCGACCATCACCACCTATCAGCCAATCATTGCCTAAACCGCCATTGAGCAGGTCATCACCAGCACCGCCATAGACTGTATCATTTCCCAAGTCTCCAAACAGGGTGTCATTTCCCCTGTCCCCGGAAACTAGGTCATCATCCTTACCGCCGTGGACAACATCATTACCTTTACCGCCATAGACACTATCATTTCCCATGCCTCCGAAGAGGGCATCATCTCCTGAATCTCCGGAAACTAGGTCATTATCCTTGCCGCCGCTAACAATATCGTTGCCTTTACCGCCGTAAAGAGAATCGTCGCCCTGATTGCCGTTGAGAACGTCTTTGCCTTTATTGCCATAGAGCAAATCATTACCCAATCCACCAAAAAGACTGTCATTTCCCAACTTACCGATTAAGACATCATCATTTTGAGTACCTGTGATTGAGTCGTCATTGTCAGTGCCAATTAAGGTGTCACCCTTGATCCCCTCAAGCGTTGGCGTTGGTTCTGGAATCGGAGTGGGTGTCGGTTCTGGAATCGGAGTGGGTGTCGGTTCTGGAATCGGAGTGGGAGTTGGGCTGGGTTCTGGAGTTGGAACTGGTGTCGTCGGTTCTAGAGTTGGAATTGGAGTCAGCTCTGGAGTGGGAGTTGGGGTCGGTTCTAAAGTTGGGATTGGTGTCGGAGTTGGGGTCGGTTCCGGAGTGGGAGTTGGGGTCGGTTCTAAAGTCGGAGTGGGAGTTGGGCTGGGTTCTGGAGTTGGAACTGGTGTCGTCGGTTCTAGAGTTGGAATTGGAGTCAGCTCT